>MHLS01000037.1:4332-4508 GCA_001819095.1 Candidatus Lloydbacteria bacterium RIFCSPLOWO2_02_FULL_54_12 | reverse complement strand
CTTGCTTCAAGGAGGTCGATGACACCGGTATTTTCTATCAGGCCCGCCATCTTCAGTGAAAGTCTTTTGACGCGCCTGCTTAACTTTATCGGGATATCACGGACGACGAGATCCCCCTGCGTCCTCGCCACTCTATACCTTCGCACGGCGCTCATGAGCGCATTCGTTTTACGCAC
>MHLS01000037.1:0-4315 GCA_001819095.1 Candidatus Lloydbacteria bacterium RIFCSPLOWO2_02_FULL_54_12 | reverse complement strand
AATTTTTTCTTAGGAATATAAAACAGGTCGCTCGTCGATTCCCGCGGCAAGCCGACGGGGTATTCGCGAGCGACGCCATGGCTGTTTTTTTGGAAGCAGAATCGGCCGCACCATAGGAGTACTCCATTTTTCTGAAGAAAAATTGGTCGCCGCCGGTACAAGCTTGAGTGCATCCCCGCGGTAAAACCGCGGGGTATTGCACACCAATAAATTTTCTTAGGATGTTGGTGATTTGATGCCCGCTCGTCACATTGCGAGCATCGGTCATTCATGCGAAAATGAGCGCATGGGAGTCTTCACCAACACTCGCCGGATCGTCAAAGCCGGCTTTCTTAACTTTTGGCGCAACGCTTTAGTTTCGCTCTCCGCGATCTTCATCATGACGGTCGCCCTTTTCGTGATAGGCTCGACGATGCTCCTCTCGGTCTTTCTTGAGTCCTCGCTTGCGGAGGTACGGAGTAAGGTGGACATCAATATCTACTTCAATCCCGACGCGACGGAGGAAAATATCTTCACCTTGAAGCACTCGCTTGAGAGCATACCCGAGGTGGCCGCGATCGAATATATTTCGCGCGATCAGGCGATCGAGAATTTTAAGGCCCGCCACGAGAACGACTACCTGATGACCCAAGCACTCGACGAGTTGGTGGACAATCCGTTGGGCGCCATCCTCACGATAAAGGCGAAAGACCCCTCCCAATACGAGGCGATAGCGCTCCACGTCAAAGAAGAACAGGATGCTCCGTCTTCGGGGTCGAATTCCATCTATAGCGTCAACTACGGGAAGAACAAGGTCGTCATCGACAAGCTGACCTCGATCACCGCGGGCGTTGAGCGCGTCGCCGTTGCAGTCTTGGTGCTCTTGGTCGCAATTGCGATTGTGATCACCTTCAATACGATACGGCTCGCTATTTACATTTCCCGCGACGAGATCGCGGTTATGCGTCTGGTCGGCGCCTCGAACATCTTCGTTCGCGGTCCCTTCATCGTGGAAGGCGTCATGTACGGCGTCGTTGCGGCGATCGTTGCGACCGGACTCTTGTATCCGGCCACCTTATGGCTTGAGCGGTCGACGGACAGTTTCTATGGCGGCACCGATCTCTTCGTCTATTACATCAACAATTTGAACCAACTGCTCTCGGTCCTTCTCCTCGTCGGCATCGCCCTTGGTGCGGTTTCGTCATTCCTTGCGGTGCGTCGATATCTTAAGGTGTAAAATTTTTCAAGGGCAACCCTTGAGAATTTGAATTTAAGGGTTGCCCTTAGAAAACGCAAGATGCAAAAACACAAATATATCTTCGTTGTTGGCGGGGTGATGAGCGGGGTGGGGAAGGGCATTGCAAGTTCCTCGCTCGCGCTTCTCCTCGAGTCACGCGGTTTCAAGGTCTCTCCGATCAAGATTGACCCGTATTTGAATGTCGACGCGGGCACAATGAATCCGACGGAGCACGGCGAGGTCTTCGTCCTCGACTCCGGACTCGAGACCGATCAGGATATGGGTTCTTATGAGCGGTTCTTGGGTCGCCCGCTCAATCCCGAGAACTATATGACCGGCGGGCTTATCTACAAGACGATTATCGACCGCGAGCGCGCGCTCGGCTACCAGGGGAAGTGTGTGGAGCCCGTCCCGCATATTCCCGAGGAGGTCATCCGCCGCATTCGCTCCGCGGGGAAGCGTGACCGCTCGGACATTACCATCATCGAGATCGGAGGCACTTTGGGCGAGTATCAGAGCGTCATGTTCCTTGAGGCGGCGCGGCTCTTGAAGATCTCCAATCCGAAGGATGTGCTTTTCGTCTTGGTGTCATATCTCCCGGTTCCCGGAAAACTCGGTGAGATGAAGACCAAGCCGACGCAGTACGCGGTTCGTACGATGAATTCTTACGGTGTACAGCCCGATATCATCATTGCGCGCGCTTCGGTGCCGCTCGATAAGCGACGTAAGGAAAAGATCGCCGCGTCGTCGGGGATGAAAGAGGAGCAGGTCATTTCTGCGCCGGATGTGGAGAGCGTTTACGATGTACCACTCAACTTTGAGGCGGACCACCTTACCGATACGGTGATGAAGATACTCCAGCTGAAGACGAGGAAACGCACGCCGCTTTTGGGTACATGGAAGTCGTTCATCAGGAAGACGGTCCGGACGAGAGGATCGGTGCGTATCGGCATCGTCGGAAAATATTTCTCGACGGGTGACTTTGTGCTCGCCGACTCCTACCTCTCGGTCATCGAGGGCGTGAAGTATGCCGCCTATCATGCGGGGAAAAAGCCGGTGATCGAATGGCTCGCCGCGGAAGAGTTCGAAGGGAAAAAGGCGGACATCGTAAGGTTGAGGAAGTTTGACGGTATCATCGTCCCCGGCGGATTTGGGAAGCGCGGCATCGAGGGCAAATTGCGCGTCATCGAGTATGCGCGGAAGCACAAGATCCCCTACTTCGGTCTTTGTTATGGTATGCAATTGATGGTTGTCGAGTATGCGAAGAACGTGTTGGGGTGGAAAGACGCCCAGACGACCGAGATCGATCGTACCACGAAACATCCGGTGATTGACGTCATGATCGAGCAGAAGAAGAAGCTTGCGGAAGGTAATTACGGCGGCTCGATGCGCCTCGGCTCTTATCCCGCGTACTTGAAGTCCGGCACTGTCGCCCGTGCGGCGTATAAGGCGGAGATGGTCCACGAACGCCACCGCCATCGCTACGAGGTGAATCCGGCGTATGTGGCGGAGATCGAGAAGGCCGGCCTCGTCTTTTCGGGGATCTCGCCGGATAAGAAATTGATGGAGATCGCGGAGTTGCCGCGCACGAAGCACCCGTTCTTCCTCGGTACACAATTCCATCCCGAGTTCACCGCCCGGCCGCTCGAGTCGCACCCGCTTTTTGACGCGTTCATCAAGGCCTGCCTGCGCCGCGATCGTCGTGGCAGGCAGGCGGCAGTAAAGAAGCGGTAGTTTTAATATCAACAAAATGCTAGCATAGAGCCCAGAATGCTTAGTGTCCTCATCTCTTCTTAATCTTTATTATTTTTTTAATTTTTTTATATGATTTTCCCACCTCGTGTGATTTTGTCGCTAGTTTTTTTTCTGGTGGCAGGCATGTTCTTTTTTACTACTCAAGTCGCCTCAGCGGCGATTGTTTCGGGTGCAAGTTCAACTGGCGATAACACGAGTAATGGTGCAATAACGCTCACAATAAATACCCCAGCCTCAGTGGCTCCGGGGGATATTTTGCTCGCAGGGGTTTCTTTTGACAGAGGAGCAAGCACCACAATCGCTGCTCCTGAGGGGTGGAATCTTATTCGCCGGACTGATAATGGTATTAAGGTTGGACTTTCAACATACTGGAAACTTGCCGGAGGTTCAGAGCCGGCCTCATATACTTGGGGGATTAGTCCTCAGCGCAAAGCTGTTGGAGGGATCGTTCATTACTCAGGAGTTCTGGCGATCAATCCGATTGACATAACCAGTGATGCGACAGGCCATAGTAGTACGGCGAGTGCACCCACCATTACAACTTCAGTTACAAACGAACAAGTGGTGGCGGTGTTTGCTCTTAACGACAATCGTACGCTTGGGATTTCCCCTGGTATGACGGAGAAATTTACTGTTTCTAATCCAGACACTAATGGCCCGGCTTCATCGTTTGATGAGATGGCACAACCCGCCATTGGTCAGGTGGACCCTTCCTCTGCCTTTCTTGGCACGCCAATTCGACAATGGGTAGCGCAGCAAATTGCGCTGAAACCTATCCCACCGGTTGGGACACTTCGGATTATAAAAAATGTTATTAATGACAACTTGGGAACTTCTACACCCACTAATTTTAGTTTTCAGTTAAATGGCGCCTCAACGACCCCCTTCAATGCTAATGGAGAAAACGATTTTATCTTGTCTCCGGGTACGTACACGGTTACCGAACTTTCTTCTGATAGATACACAGCAAGTTACAACAACTGCGCAAATGTAGTAATACAAGGAGGAAATACTGTGACATGCACCATCACGAATAATGATATTCCTGGCGCTCTGTTCACAGTCAGGAACATCGTAGAAGGCGGGTTGGCGGTACCTTCAGACTTCTTCCTTTTCGTGGGTGCCACCCCAGTTCAATCAGGGCAGCAGAATCTTTTTCCAACTGGTATCTACACAGTAACCACAATGGGCCCAGGCGGGTATAATATTACCTTTGGTGGCGATTGTGACACAAGTGGAAATATCACGTTGGGTCTCAATCAGACAAAAACCTGCACTATCACTTATCTTGTGCAAGAAAGCACCCTTGCCCTTTGCACCGATGGTATCGACAACGATTACGAC
>MHLS01000036.1:22076-36192 GCA_001819095.1 Candidatus Lloydbacteria bacterium RIFCSPLOWO2_02_FULL_54_12 | reverse complement strand
GTGGTGGCACTTAGGCCGCCACTCCTTGTCTTTCCTTTTCGCGAAGGAACACGATCTGCGACTCGACGGGGCCTTTCGCGCGCTTGTCCGAAAAGCGAACGCTGGTCTTCCCGTTCTCGCTCTTCATCTTGACGTTCTTGTAGGTCTGACTGAAGAGCTCGCGCAGGAACGGGTGGTACGCGCTGTTCTCCCACCAGAAGTTTTTTTCGCGCCCCGTGGCACGTACACTGCAGTTCACGTAGACCTTGCAGTAGCCGTTCACCCCCTCCGAAACGATCACGGTGTCGATGAGACAGGTGCCGGTGAACGTGTCGAAAGAAAAGCGGGCGTTGCGCACGACACCCACATCTCCTTCGGGTGGGGTTTGGGAGACAGGAGCACCTGAACTGCCACCGCATGCATGGAGAACTTGGATCCCTGCGGGTATCTTGTTCTTCCATGTGTGATAGATGAGTACGATCTTGTCCGGGAGGGATACCCACACTCTTGCCTCTTGCTCGACCATGACGCTCTCCTTTGCATATGTGGACACAAGGCAATAGCCCCGTGAGAGGAACTGACGAATCTAAATAAAGCCTTCGTGGGGATTGTATCACGAATATATAACTATGTCAATTCGTAGAACGTTGACAGGATATTCCCGCCGTACTAGCATGCCCCTATCGTTCGCTTTAATCCGTCTTTCTCCTTTTTCTCCCTGTCGTTTCTCGGCGGGAATAAAAAGAATGGGGGCGCGATATTGGGGGAACGAGGTCCCGCACACCGCGGAGCGCCGTGAGGTTTCCGTGCCCGCGAAACGTATTGCGGGCGAAAGTTATGGCAAAAAAATCAACATGGGTGAGACAGAATAATCCGAAGTTCGCCGTTCGGGCGGTGAATCGCTGTTTTAAGTGCGGACGCAAACGCGGATACATGCGCGACTTCGGCCTTTGCCGTATCTGCTTCCGCGAATTAGCCAACGACGGGAAGATCCCCGGTATCACGAAAGCATCATGGTAACCACCGACCCCATTGCCGACATGCTCGTGCGTATAAGGAATGCAGGAAGCGCGGGAAAGCCCGTTGCCTATGTTCCTTATTCCGACCTCAAACTGCGGATTGCTCACGCGCTCAAGAACGAAGGCTTTATCGCTTCCGTTGAACGTAAGACACTCAAAGGGAAGACGACCGAACGCATGATCGCGATCGGTGTGCAGTACGACGCTCCTCTTCAGACGGGTGGGCCGCGCAAGCCGCGCATCCGCGGTGCCGAGCGCGTTTCCCGTCCCTCGCGCCGCCTCTATGCGGGAACAAAGGATATCCGTCCCGTGCACGAAGGTCACGGCATCATGCTCCTGTCGACACCCAAGGGGATCATGACCGGCGATGCCGCGCGCAAAGAGCACGTCGGAGGAGAAATTATTTGCAGAATTTGGTAATTTAGAAAAATAATGAGCGGAGCGAATATATTTTTCTTAACCCCCCACTTGCTCGTGTTAAAGAACAAAAAAACCATGCCTAATCCAATGCGTACAAAACAAACTGAGCGGAAGTTCAAAACCTTGCAAGTGGGGTGTGCTCAGTTTTATTACTCGTTTTCACTCGTATAAAACTGGCATGTCCCGCCTCGCGAAAAAACCCATCAATATCCCCGAAAAAACGACAGTCGTGCTTTCGGGCAACTCCGTTACGGTGAAAGGGCCGCTTGGAGAACTCTCGCGTTCGTTTCCGCCTGCGGTCGGCGTTACGGTCAAAGACAAGGAAGTGTTCGTGTCGCTCAACAATTCCGACCGCGAATACAAGGCGCTTTCCGGTACTGCAGTCGCACATATCAAGAACATGATCGCAGGCGTACAGAAGGCATACGAAAAGAAGCTTCTGATCGAGGGTGTCGGTTTCAAGGCAGACGCGCAGGGGGCAAAGCTGACGTTGGCGCTCGGTTTCTCACATCCCGTTGTCGTTCAGGCACCGGAGGGTGTCAAAGTGACGACGGAAAAAGGGGTCATCAACATTTCAGGCATCAGCAAGGACGCGGTCGGACAGTTTGCGGCGAAGATCCGTGCACTGAAAGAGCCGGAGCCGTACAAAGGGAAGGGTATCCGCTACGCCGACGAGGTGATACGCCGCAAGCAGGGTAAGAAGACGGCATAAACACATGAACAAGATTCAGAAAAAAAATTACCACCGCATGCGCCGCCACAACCGGATCCGCGCGAAGGTGTCCGGCACGAAGGAAATCCCCCGACTGGCGGTTTTTCGTTCGGCTCGCCACTTGAACGTGCAGTTGATCGATGACGTTGCGGGTAAGACCCTCGCGTCCGCGTCCGATATAAAGATGACCAAAGGCACGAAGATGGAACGCGCGACCGAGGTCGGAAAGGCTATTGCACTCAAAGCGAAGGAAGCAAAGATCACCAAGGCGGTCTTTGACCGCGGAGGATTTCTCTATGCAGGGCGCGTGAGGGCGGTTGCTGATGCGGCGCGCAAAGGAGGGATCGTCTTTTAATATAAATCCCGACACGACCATGGAAGAACAAAAAAAAGAAGAACAAACAGTTGGTGGAAGCCCGGTTCAGGCGGCGGCCGAATTGCCGAAAAAACCGGCGGCTACGGCGCCGAAGTCTTTTGGCGTTGCGTCGGACTCACAGCGAAGAGATCGTGCTTCACGAGACGGAAGGCGTGGAGGACAGGGTCGCGGAGCGGGCGGAAAGGACGGCAAGCGCGGTGGTGGACGCGGGCGCGGTGACCGTCCTCGGCAGGAATTTGACCAGAAATCCATCGATGTGCGCCGTGTCGCGCGCGTGGTCGCTGGTGGCCGCCGCTTTTCGTTCGCGGTTTCCATGATCATCGGAGACAGGAAAGGAAAGGTGGGAGTCGGTACGGGGAAAGCCGGAGATATCTCCATGGCGATGGACAAAGCGGGTAAGGACGCCAAGAAACACATGGTCACGATTGCGCTCACCAAGACCAACTCCATACCGCATCGGGTCATGGCAAAGGATTCAAGTGCCATCGTCGAGATCATCCCCGCACCGTCCCGCGGTCTCGTGGCTGGCTCTGCGGTCAGAAACGTGCTCGAACTCGCCGGAGTAACCGACGTGTCGGCGAAGATCCTAAGCGGCTCAAAGAACAAACTGAATATGGCGCGGGCGACGATCAAGGCGTTAGGCGATCTCCGTCCGGCAAAAAAGACGGCTACGGAGGTGAAAGCAAAGACGGACGCGGATCTTCCGAAAGAATAATCAGAAACGACCATGCAACTCAATCAACTCCATCGATTTCATCCGAATAAAAAAGCGAAGCGTGTCGGCCGAGGCGGCAAGCGCGGCAAGACTGCGGGCCGCGGTACCAAAGGTCAGAAGGCGCGCGCGGGACACCGCCTGCGCCCCGAGCTTCGTGACATCATCAAGAAGTATCCGAAGCATCGCGGCTATCGGTTCAAATCCATCGCCACGAAACCGACGCCGATCAATCTTGACCTCATCGAGCAGATGTTCGTCGACGGCAATGCGGTCAATCCGGAAACGCTTTTTGCGAAGAAGCTCATCAAGAAAGAAGGCGGACGCATGCAAAAAGTAAAGGTCCTTGCGACTGGCAAACTTTCGAAGAAGATCGTCCTTTCGGGTTGTCTCGTTTCGGGGACGGCAAAGAAACTGATTGAGGCGGCCGGAGGAACAGTAACGTAGTCACTAGTCATTAGTCACTAGTCGCTAGTACAATGCAGAGATTCTTGTTCCGGTGACTTCTGATGACTGATGACTGATGACTGATGACTAGTATGGACAACTTTTTACACAAACTGAATCTTATCTTCTCCGACCCCGTGCTTCGGAAGCGCGTCCTCTTTGTCGTCGGCGCTTTTGTCCTCTTTCGTATCGCCGCAGCGGTACCGATCCCCGGCGTAGACACTGCCGCGCTTGAGAATATCTTCGCGAACAATCAGTTTCTCGGCCTTTTGAACGTCTTTTCCGGTTCGGGACTCTCCAACCTTTCGATCGTCATGCTCGGTGTGGGGCCCTACATCACCGGCTCCATCATCATGCAGCTTTTGACGATGATGTCGCCGAAGTTGAAAGCGCTCTATCACGAGGAGGGCGACGCCGGGCGAAAGAAGTTCACGCAATACTCGCGTCTGCTTACTGTGCCACTCGCCATGCTTCAGGGCTACGGACTTCTGGTCCTCCTCTCGCGTCAGGGCGTCTTGGGTGCGCTTGATCCGTTCGGTATGTTCATGAACGTGATGATCGTCACGGCCGGCTCGGTCCTCCTCATGTGGCTCGGTGAACTCATTTCCGAATTCGGCGTCGGGAACGGCGTCTCGCTCATCATCTTTGCTGGCATCGTCGCGGGTATCCCGCAGGCGACCATGCAAACGCTTGCGTCCTATGACCCCTCGCAGATCCCCCTCTATCTCGCATTCTTGGCGGCGGCGGTCGTGATCGTGGCCGGAGTCATTGTCATGACCGAAGCGGAGCGTCCGGTGCCGATCACCTACGCCAAACGCGTGCGCGGCGGCAAGATGTACGGCGGCGTATCAACGTACCTTCCTTTGCGCGTGAATCAGGCGGGTGTCATCCCAATCATCTTCGCGCTCTCCATCCTCCTCTTTCCGCAACTCATCGCTGGGTTCTTGGCCGGTCTTGCTCATCCGTGGGCGCAGGCGATCGGCGAATTCCTGCGCGCGAATTTCACGAGCGGTTGGATCTACTCGATGTTCTACTTCGTTCTCGTTTTTCTCTTCACGTACTTCTACACGGCGGTCACGTTCGATCCGGAAGCAATCGCGACGAATCTCCAGAAATCCGGCGCATTCATCCCCGGCGTTCGCCCCGGTGCGGCAACCGCCGAACATCTGGCAAAGATACTCACGCGCACCACATTCGCCGGCGCACTCTTTCTCTCCGGTGTTGCGGTCCTTCCGCTTGCGATGCAGTCTTTGACGGGGAATCAAACGTTGGCGATCGGCGGCACCGCACTTCTTATCGTTGTTTCCGTTGTGCTTGATCTCATCAAGAAACTCGACGCGCAACTCTCGATGCGCGAGTACTAAAACTCCGTTTTACGGCGTATTAAATACAAGGTCGAACCTTGGGGAATTATTCTTAAGGTTCGACCTTGTATTTAATACGCCCAAATCTGTTACACTGCATCAATGAAGAAAGAAACATTCGTCTTCATCGGCGCATCCGGATGCGGGAAGGGGACGCAGGTGGAACTTCTGAAACAGGAGCTGACGAAACGCGATCCGAAAACGCCGATCTTCTATCTCCAGACCGGACAGCATTTCCGGGAGTTCGTGAAAAGTGAAAGCCGTGCCGCCGCGATCGCGCGAGAAGCGCAGGAACGCGGCGAGCTTCTGCCCGGCTTTCTTGCGATGTGGCTCTGGTCGGATATTTTCATTAAGAACCTCACCGGAAACGAACATTTGGTCATCGACGGCTCGCCGCGGACCGTGGATGAGGCCGAGCATCTTGACGTTGCGCTCAAATTTTTCAAGCGCGGGGTCCCCACCGTCATTTTCATCAATGTTTCACCAGAATGGTCCATGGCGCGGATGAAAGAACGTGCGGCAAAAGAAAGCCGCAACGATGACACCGAAGCAAGCATCGCGAAGCGCCTCGCGTGGTACGAGCGCGATGTTGTGCCGACGGTCGAGCGTTATCGCCGTGACCGCGACTACCGTTTTGTCGAGGTGAACGGCGAGCAGAGCGTTGTGGATGTCCATCGAGAGGTCATAGAAAAAGTTTTTGCGGCGTAGCGGTGCTTTGCTCGGTTGCTCCGATGCTTTGCCTTGGGCGCATTGCGTGCTACTGTCTTGTGCAGAGAAGGTGGAAGGGGAGCGCGTATGCAGATCCACTCACGGAGCGCCTCTTCCGACGGGAAGACGCTGAAGTATCGGCAGATGACCGAGGACGGTTTTCTTGTCGAAACGACGTACGTTGACCACGGCAATAAGCACATCATCTGTTTTTCTTCTCAAGTGGGTTGTCCCGTCGGTTGTCACTTTTGCGCCAGCGGACAGCGCAAGGACGAAAAGCGTTTTCGGCAATCGCTTTCGGCGGCCGAGCTTATCCTCCAATGCGAGAATGTCGTCGCCGACCGCGGTATTGACGACGACGAGCGGCCGATACTCTTCTCCTGCATGGGCGAGGGCGAACCGCTCCTTAACATTTCAGCGGTCATCTCGGCGCTGGCACATTTCGGCAGCAGGTATCCTTTGGCTCGCGGAGCGCTTTCGACGTCGGGGATCTTTCCGGCGCGCATCAGAGAGTTGGCGGACCGCCGTATTCCCATACCGATGAAGTTGCAGATCTCGCTTCACGCGCCGACCGATGAACTGCGGAAGCTCCTCATTCCAAGGACGGCATCTCTCGACGCAATCATTGCCGCGGCAAGCTATTACGCGACGAAAACCGGCAACCCCGTTGAGTGGAACTATGTTCTTCTTCGCGGCGTGAACGACGATCGTTCCCACGCTTTGGCATTGATCGCACTTTTGCCTCACGGGACTCACATCAAGCTCAATCGCTTTAACGCCGATCCGAGACTTCCGTTCTCTCCCGCTTCCGACGAGACACAGCGCTCTTTTGTGCGTGTGCTCGAAGACGGCGGCCTGATCGCGGAATCCTACCGGACCAACGGTAGTGACATCGGGGCGGGATGCGGTCAACTCACATATGCGGTGAGCGCCGTCGTTTTGCTTTCCCCTGCGCGGTAGAAAATCGAACGGATACCATCGCGGTATCCGTTTTTTCGTCCTATTTCTTTTCCTTTTTCGGCTTCTTCTTTTCTTTGTGGCTTCGCGCGTTGTCTCCTCGTCCCATATGTTTGTTGTTATTCGCTAATACGGTGAGTATACCTGTATTGAAATGAAACAGAAAGCGACGTGAAGCAGGGTGCTCACTCGCCGATCTGGAGTGCGCGCATCGAGACCGAACCGTGCGCGATGCCTTCAACGGGAAACGAGAGCGCCTCGTTCTTCCCTTGAAGTCCTATCGTATAGAGGAGCGGCCAATAGTGGTCCGGCGTGGGAATGGCAAGCGACGCGGCATGGCCGAGATTCTCGAACGAGAGGAGCGCGTTGTGGTCGCCTTTTGTGAGAAGTTCTTTTGCCGTAGCGTCGAACTCAAGCGCCCAGTCAAAAGGCTTCGCCCCTTCGTCCCAAGCGATCCGGCCCAGGTTGTGGACGATGTTACCGCTCCCCATGATGAGGACGCCTCGTTCGCGGAGCGGTGCGAGCGCTCGACCGAGTTCATAGTGGAATGAGGCCGGTCGGGATATATTGATGCTCATTTGGAACACGGGAATGTCGGCGTTCGGGTACATGCGGTGAAGCACGATCCACGTGCCGTGGTCGACGCCCCAGTCGGCATCTTCGCTGACGGCCGCTTTCTTTGTGAGTGCGATGAGTTCTCGCGCAAATTGAGGTGCACCGGGACAGGGGTAGGTTATATCGTAGAGTGCTTTCGGGAATCCCCAGAAGTCATGGATGGTCTTCGGCTTCTTCGCCGTATGAACGAATGTCCCCTCCGTGAGCCAGTGCGCCGAGATGGCAAGGATAGCGGACGGCGTCGGGAGCTCCCCTCCGAGCACTTTCCATGCCCGCGCATAGGCATTGTCCTCGACCGCGTTCATCGGGCTCCCGTGTCCCACGAAGAGCGTGGGCATTTTCTGTGTATACGGTAGCGACTCTGCCGCCGCCTGAAACTCTTTTAGCGTCATGCGTAAGGTGATTTTCCCCCGTTCTATGTCGTCGTGTCAATGAACTGCCCGTCGGGCACTTTCGGATATCGGGCTTGACCGCGCTTTCCTCTCGGCATAGATTGATACGCATGGAACCTGACGGAGAAAGGACGGAAAAGAAGAGACCCGAGGACCACGTCATCGCATCGGCGGAAGAGATGACGCTCACCAACCTCGAGGCTGCGGAACAGCGACTCCGCGACTCTATCGAAGGACTACAAAAGGCCGGACTTGCCGTTCCGCCTGAAATTGAGTCGAAACTCCGCGAGACCGAGAAGGCCCGAAAAGCGTTTCAGCACCTGCTCACGGTCGAAGATCCTGAAGAGCGCCAACGTATTCTTGCAAAGATGGACTACGGCGACTACCCGCCGGAAGCATTGGCGGGACCAAAGAGTTTTGTCGTCGACGGCCCAAGCACTCTCCAGTAAGCGACCGCGTTTTCGGTTCGCCTCGCGGGGTGGTTCTTTTTATATGATTAGCATTCCGTCGCCGAACGAGTAGAAACGGAATTTTTCTTTTATGGCGACGTCGTACAATTCAAGGGTCCGCCGCCTTGCTTTTTTGTGTTGCAAGAAGGCGTCCACCAAGAGCATGAGCGAGGACTTCGGGACGTGGAAGTTGGTGATCAGTCCGTCGGCCACCTTGAAGTCGTACGGGGGATAGATAAAGAGATTGGTTTTTCTCGCTCCCGCGACAACCGAGGTGACTCCTTGGTCGCTTGTTACGGCGGCAGACTCAAGCGCCCGCAATGCTGTTGTCCCGACAGGAATGACGGGAACTCCGGAGGCTTTTGCTTGAACAATCCTTCCCGCACTTTTCTCGTCGACTTCGTAATATTCGGTGAATAACTTTTTCTCCGCGATGTTCTTTGCATCGATCGGCGCAAATGTTCCAAGTCCGACATGAAGCGTGACCTCGGTGTGGTCGACCCCGTCGTTTTTCAGGCGTGAGATCAGTTTTTCGGTGAAGTGAAGCGATGCGGTGGGTGCGGCGACCGAGGCGCGTTCCTGTGCAAAGACGCTCTGGTATCGCTCGCGCAAAGCACGCTCAGAGAGTTTCGTATTCTTGATATAGGGTGGAATAGGAGTCCGACCCTCTTCATCAAGAAGCTTCCAAAGCGTCGTTCCCGAAACGCTTGGTTTGAAAAAGAAGAACTGCCCCCCCTGCTTCACCACTTCAAGTTGGGATCCGTTCTTAAAGAAGAGTGTCGTGCCGAGGATAAGTTTACGGTCGACGATTCCCTTGATCAGCGTGTCTCCGTTCCGAAATTCATTCATCATGAGCAAGATCTTGATCTTTCCGCCAGTCTCTTTGGTGAGGAGAAGTCGCGCAGGAACGACTTTGGTGTCATTCATGACGAGGAGTGCGGGGCGTGGGAGATACTTCCCGATATTTTTGAACGTATCAAATTGGATAGTGTCAGTCGCGGTGTTATAGACAAAGAGCCGCGCCGAGTCGCGCGGCGATGCCGGAGAATTGGCGATGAGTTCTTTGGGGAGATGATAGTTGTAGTCGGCAAGACGCATATTATTGTTGGTCCATTATTCTCGGTACACAAAGAAAATCAAGTGCAGTCGTAGATCAGTACGAGGTTCTACCTTGGGGAGCAACTCTTAAAGGTCCGACCTCGTACTGAATTCGGTAACAAAAAAGCCCGCCACGCATGGCGAGCTTTTGTCCGTGGAATCAGTTCATGATCCGCCAAGAGCCGTCCGGTTGTCGGCATGCGGTACCGTGTGCCGGTACCTCCCGCCCGTCGATCACGACGTACTCACGGTACTCGCGGCAGTATCCTCGGGGGGTTTCGTAGTAACGCCCCGCCGTTGCACCGCCGTGGCGACGTGTGCGCGGGTTGTGCCACGTGTGTCTGCCGCCGTTCGCGACTGTCTCGGCGACCGCGCGTTCGTGCCGTGCGCGATCCTCGCGGTCCATGTGTTGTCCGACCTCGTGGCCGACATATCCGCCGATGAGCGCACCGGCAATGGTGGCAATGACTCTTCCCGAACCGCCACCGATCGTTGAGCCGGCAAGGCCGCCGAGCACCCCTCCGATGACCATTCCCTGGTCGCCCTTCGGAATGTTGGAGCATCCGCCGAGCATTGCCACAACGCCGACCGCGACCGCAAAACCGCGCATTTTCATCAGTTTTCTCCTCTTCATTTGGAACGCACCAATGGGATTTTTAGCATATTGCACATTACCCGTCCAGCCTTTCTTGTACAAGGTCGAACCTTGTACCAAAAGACCACGAATATGTATTTTTACAAGCCGTACGCGTTGACAGAATTTTCCGTTTCGCATAGTATTGCCAACAAGCTATTTCGGCATATCGGTCTATCGCGCTGTGGGAGGATCAGGAGCGCCGGTAGTCTTTTGCCGAAATGGAGGAAAACATGACACGCTCACTAAGAAAAGGACCATACGTTTACGAAAAACTCTTGAAGAAGATCGAGGGCAAAAAGCCCGACGACGCGGGGGTGATAAAGACGTGGGCGAGAAGCTCACAGATCGCGCCGGAAATGGTCGGATACGTCTTCGGTGTACATAATGGCCGTGAACACATTGAGGTCAGAGTGACGGAAGACATGGTCGGGCACCGCTTGGGCGAGTTTGCATTGACGCGTAAGTTCCATCGCCATGGCGGGAAGATGCAGAAAGAACTGGAGCTGAAACAGAAAGAGGCCGAGGTTAACGCGGCAAAATCCGCAAAGGAAGCGACCGATACCGCAAAGAAATAATTCCCGATCATTATGAACGCCACAGCAACACTCACTTCCTATCGCCAGTCTCCCCGCAAGGTCCGTCTTGTGGCGGATCTCGTCAAGGGAAAATCCGTCGAGGCGGCGCTCTCCGAACTCCGTTATCGCTCGAAGCGCGCGGCGCCGGTGTTCGAGAAACTCATACGCTCCGCGGTGGCGAACGCAAAGATGCTTGGCATGAACGAGAAGGCGCTGATGGTCAAGGATATCCGCGTCGACAAGGGGCCCGTGATGAAACGCTCCATGCCGCGCGCACACGGCCGCGCATTCCCGATCCACAAACACACCAGCCACATCGTTGTTTCGCTTTCGAGCACGGAGGCCCTGTTCAAAAAGGAAAAGAAAGCGGGTAAAGAGGAAAAGAAGAAATAAACACCATGCCCCATCACGTCCATCCCTATGCACATCGAATCGGCACGCTTCGCGACTGGAAATCGCGGTGGATTGCTTTTGGTGCGGAGTATCAGAAGTACCTGAAAGGGGATGTGCTCCTCCGCGAGTATCTCGTCAAACGACTGCGCGGCATGCACGTGTCCGACATTGCGATGGAGCGCAATGACAAGACGTGGAAGGTGGTCATCAAGACCGCACGGCCTGGGCTCATCATCGGACGAAGCGGCGAAGGTGCCGTGAAACTGAAGGACGAGATTCTCTCGCGTCTGGCACGCTGGAAGATACCGCACCCGAAAGATATCAAGCTCGAGATCGAAGAAGTGCGTTCTCCGGAGTCGAACGCCGCGATCGTGGGTGCTATGGTCGCCGAGGGCCTCGAGAAACGCATGCCGTTCAAGCGCGTGATCAAGCAGATGCTCGAGAAGGTGATGGCGAACCGCGACGTCAAGGGTGCGCGCATCGCCATAGCGGGCCGATTGGGCGGTGCGGACATGTCGCGGCGCGAACACGTACGCGCGGGCAACATCCCACTTCAGACAATCCGCGCCGACGTTGATTTTGCGCGCGAACGTGCATACCTTCCGTACGGCGTTATCGGCATACAGGTCTGGATCTATAAAGGCGAGGTGTTCGCCGAGAAGCCGAAATCCGGTCTACGCCGCGAGCCGAACATCCGCTAAACCGACCGATTATGTTATTTCCTAAAAAAGTCAAACATCGCAAGTGGCAGTCCAATCGCTGGAACCGGAAGAAAAAGCCGGTGGAAAGCCGTGGAACGATGCTCGCGTACGGCTCCTACGGGCTCAAGGCCGAGAGCGAAGCGCGGGTCACTTCGAACCAGATTGAGGCGGCGCGCCGCGTGCTCTCCCGCAATGTCGGGAAGACCGGACGCGTGTGGATCCGCATTTTCCCCGACCGACCGTTCACGCAGAAAGGAGCGGAGACGCCGATGGGTAAAGGCAAGGGCGATCCTGCGGGCTACGTCGCCGAGGTGCTTCCCGGAAGGATCATTTTCGAGATCGACGGTGTAACGTTCGCTCAAGCAAAGGAAGCGATCCGAAAGGCAGGCTCAAAAGTTTCGGTAAGGACGCGCATGGTATCGCGGAACGTATAACCGGTGACTAAATATGAATATGAACGAAATCAACAAATTATCGGATCGGGAGCTCGAAAAGCTTCTTCTGGAAAAGCGCGCTGCGGTCCGCCAGTTTCGTTTTGATATTACCGGAAGTAAGGCGAAGAATGTGAACGACGGGTCGAATATGCGCAAAGACGTTGCGCGGATCCTCACTGCACTTTCGCTTCGGGACAACAAATAATGACCAACACCATGGAGAGCACGAAAACCACATCGGAAACGACGGCAAAAAAGCGCCAATCAGCGGTCGGCGTCGTCGTGTCGGACAAAATGGACAAGACTCGCGTGGTTTTGGTGACGCGCTACGAACAACATCCGAAGTACAAAAAGTACATTAAACACCACAAACGTTTTAAAGCGCACGACGCAAAGAATGAATTTCAGGTCGGTGACCGCGTACGCATCGAGGGGTGTGCGCCGATCTCGCGCCACAAGCAGTGGATCGTCGTCGAGAAAGTGGGCACACAGGACGTCGAGCAATATCTCAAGAACCGCGAAGCGGAATAATACATACCATCCATGATCCAGCCACGTTCAATCGTCGTCATCGCAGATAATTCCGGCGCCAAAGTCGGGCGCATTTTCAAGGTGCTGGGCGGTTCGAAGCGCCGTTACGCGGGGCTCGGCGATCTTGTCGTCTTGTCCGTGCAAGTGGCCGAACCGAGAAAAGCGGTCAAAAAAGGAGAGGTCTGCAGGGCCGTCGTGGTTCGGCAGGGGAACGCCTTCCGTCGGAGGGACGGTTCGTACATCCGTTTTGACGAGAACGCCGTGGTTCTGGTTGACGCCAAGAACGAGCCACGCGCAGGACGCGTTTTCGGTCCTATCCCGCGAGAGATTGGCGAGTTTGGTTTTCAGAAGATTATTTCTTTGGCCCCCGAAGTCGTTTAGAAAACTAAGGAGCGATCCGAGGTCTCTCCTTGGGGCTTTACGCAAAGGTGAGACCTCGGATCCATCAAAACATCAACCATGACAAACATTAAGAAAGGAGACACCGTGCGCGTCCTCTCGGGAGACGACAAGGGAAAGAGGGGAAAAGTACTTCGGTTGATGCCGAAGGAAGGTCTTGCCGTCGTTGAGGGCGTTAATATGAAGAAGAAGCACCGCCGCGCAAGACAGGAAGGGAAGAAAGGGCAGGTCATCGATATTGCACTACCTGTCAACATTGCGAAGCTCGCACTCGTCGAGTCGAAGAAATAAACAAGAATCATCATGAATCCTGTTAGAAGTCGCGGACACGTTATGCACAATATATTTTCATCACAAAAGTCGAATATTACGAACAGTAGTCGAGTGGGTTGCCGGGCTTTCTTGTCCGCGTCCTACTTCTAACAGGATGAACGTCCCAACGACCAAAGAAAAATTGAAAGCGGCGTATCCGAACCTCCAAAAGAAGTACGGTTATAAAAGCGTCATGCAGGCACCGCGTATCGAGAAAGTGGTGCTCTCCGTGGGCACCGGCAAGATCTCGCGCGGGGATAAGAAGAAGAACGAGTTCATCGCGGAGAGGCTTGGGACGATCTCCGGACAAAAGCCCGCCGGCCGTCAGGCAAAAAAGTCGATCGCTTCATTCAAACTTCGCGAGGGCGAGGTGGTGGGCCAGATGGTGACCTTGCGCGGCGCGCGCATGCTCGGTTTCCTCGACAAGTTCATCGGCATCGCCATACCGCGCACGAAGGATTTTCGCGGATTTTCCGCGCGTTCGATCGACGCAATGGGCAATTTCACTTTCGGCGTCAAGGAACATACGGTATTTCCCGAAACAGCCGACGAGGACCTGCGTGACGTGTTCGGGATCGCCATCACCATCGTTCTCTCGACCAAGAACAAAGAAGAAAGCAAGGATGTACTCGAAGCGCTTGGTTTTCCGTTCCGCGAGACAGCCGAGACCGGATCGCGCCGCAGCAAGAAGCGCGCGAAAGATAGGAAGTAACGCTTCTTGTCACCCCCTTGCCCGCACCGGTGTACCTGCCTTGCGGGCTGTTTTATAGGTGCGATAATAGTGTGGACATGGATCTTGACCCCGCAAGAAGCGGAATCTTGAAAAAATTCGACCCAAAGACGCTCAACGTGGCCGGCGGAGCCTTTGTGGTGCTTATCCTCACCT
>MHLS01000036.1:18703-22066 GCA_001819095.1 Candidatus Lloydbacteria bacterium RIFCSPLOWO2_02_FULL_54_12 | reverse complement strand
CAGTTATGTCGGTTATCGTACGATCGGCCGCGACCAGTTACCGCCGCTGCAAAGCGTGGGCGGAGACGTGATCGTTGACCGCACCGTGAAGGACGAACCGGTGGTTCGACCGACGGCACTTCCCGACGTGACCGCTTCGCCGCGTCCCGTTGAGAAAAAACAGAGTTGGTTACAAAGGTTTTTTGGTAGCAAGAATGCCCCCGTCGCCCCTTCCGCGTCAACTTTTCCGCCGCCCGAAGTCAGCTCGGAGACACTCTACGCGCTTTCTTCCGGAGATGCGGTGCAGTCATCTCGCATTGCAAACGGAGAATTCGAGGAGCTAAAGGGCAGTATCCTTGAAGTGCTTTTGAGAGAAGGGCAGATCCGTGTTGCGGTCGGAGGTACGACGGTCTATACCGTGAAGATACTAGCAACGACGAGATTATTTCGGGACACAGCGACCACGACCATCAGTGATCTACAGTCGGGCAATATCGTTACCGTGAGATCAAGAGTGATCGCCGCATCTCCCGTGCCGTATGCCGTCGTTGCCGAGGAGGTACGCGTCACGGGTACGATGAGCATTCCGCCGGCGGGTCTTTAGATCTCCTCAATGTATCCGGAACATTCAAGAAACAATATGTCGGGACACACACTACATCCGAAGAGACCACCACGCCGAGGCTTCTTTCTCGGTGCATTGATCGCATGTTGTTTCTTTCCCGCCGGATTCGTGTCTGCAAACTCAATGTCCGGCTGGGTGTCGCTCGGTTCCGAGGTCATGGGCGCGGATAGCAGTTGCGGTGCAGGTGGCGCACTTTACGACTTTCAGGTGATGGATTACGACACCGAAACGCCGGTCAGCGTGACGAACATCAATGTCCGCACCTATGTGCGGGGTAGCAGTCCAACGCAATTTCTCCAAACGGTGACGGGTACTTCGCTCACCGGAACGGTCTGCATGAATGTCTACAGCCAAGGTGTTGACATCAACATTACGGGAGGTGCGAATTACTACGACTTTCGAGGTACTTACTACTGGGAGACGAATCCGGCGGCAGCTGACGGAAAGCGTATGCGTGCGCATATCCATCTACGCCCAAGAACGAATCCCACGGAGGACGTTGCACATTTTTCGCCCGCTGCCGGAACGGCCTATCAGAATGAGCCCTCCTACCAGATCGCGCTCAATAGTCTTTCGTCGATCTATGGTGCGAATTCAGCAAACCGCATTTCATTCTATTTATAGGATCCAAGCGGAACGGTTAATAGGTGGGAACTCCCCGTTTTGGGTGGCACGGGGATCTACCCTGTTTCGTCGCGTGGTTTCAGTGCCGAGGGGGTATACTATTGGTCCTTTTATATCAGACTCAACGGTTCTACCGGGGTGATGTTGAATACTCCGACGTCGGGAAATCCGGGCTGGCAGAGCTTCACCATCGATCGGACGCCACCGCAGTTTCAGGTCAACTTTCTTTCGGGGACGAGCGACCAAAAGATCTACATCACCGGAAGGTCATATGATGCATTGAGTGGCGTGGCGTCAACCGAGGTCTTCTTTGACGGAGTGTCCATCCCGCAGAATTGTGCCACGAACTCTGTGGGGTGCTGGTACGGTCCATTTCCCGCCGGAAGTTCGCACACGTACTCGGGATATGCCGTTGACCGTGCGGGTAATCGTACCGATGTGCCGCTCACGACCGTCATCATCCCGGCTCCCACCATCGTAGCGGGACTTTCCGCAACGGTGTCGAGCGGGGCCTCTCCATTGGCGACGACTCTGACCGCAACGACGACGGGGGATGCGAAAGGACCGGTAGATTTTTCTTTTTGGTGGGACTGCAATAACCCGACCACCGACGTGAGTGTGGCAAGCGGTTTGTGCGGCACACTCCCGCCGACTCCCTCTCTGGGAACGTGTGCGACGAACGCGAGCGGCGCCACCTGCTTTCAGATACCGGAACGCAGTCATGTCGCCCCTTCGTCGGAAAATACTTACCGAGTCGAGGCACTCGTCGTCGATGCGACGGCGGTCTATTCGGGTGCGATGAATTGGAATACGCCGGGTGTGTGCGTCGGTCTCTTTTGCGGTCGCATTGAAAAATACGACATTAATTCACTGTCGCTTACCCCCGCGTTCGGCGGAGGGGGTGTGATACATTGGGGCCCTTCACCGTACGGCGGCAATCAGCGAGACAAAGTTGGAGCCATGACGACGGACGGAAGTTTTCTCTACTCCGCCGGAACCACGGCATTTAACGGAAGTTGCACAAACATTTGTGGTCTACTCGAAAAACGCGATAAAAGCACCGGCGCGCTTGTTGCGGGATTTGGTACGGGCGGAGTCATCGCCATACCCTCCACAACTCCCGGGAGCAGGTACACGTGGCTCGCCTCCGTGATCGTTGAGGGGAGCACGCTCTATGTCGGAGGCACGTTCTCGGGGTCTGGGTGTCCGGTGGGTATCAATGCTTGTGGTTTCATTCAAACCCGGAATAGCACTACAGGCGCGTTGGTATCCACCTACTTCTTTCCTTACGGATCAAACTCTTCCCTTGTTTCCATGGTGGTGGTCGGGAACGACATCTTTGCTCTGTTGAATCAGTCCGACGGGTGTCCCACAGGTGCATATCCCATCTCCTGTTCACGCATAGTGAAGATAGACAAAAGCACGGGTGCGCTCAACCCAGGATTTGGCACCGGAGGTACGGTATCTCTCAATCCTTCGGGGAGTTCGTATGACGGCTACGGAATGGTCGTTGACGGTGGTGCGATATACATGACCGGTCAAGAGCACAATACTACGGCCAATGGAGGTTGCCCATGGGCTTCTTTTGCGGATTGTCGTTACCGGACCGAAAAACGCGATGCGGCCACCGGTGCGCTCGTTTCCTCTTTTGGTACAGGCGGAATACTGCTCTCTGCGTTCGGGGGGCAAAGTTATCTGAATAGAGGTTCGAATTATCCGGTAGGTATCGCGGTCGATGCGTCGGGCCTCTATTTGATCGGATACAAGAACGGTCTTCATCAGCTGGAAAAACGCGACAAGATAAGTGGTGCCCTTTTCCCGAACTTTATGAACGGCGGGCTGCTCAATTTTAACAATCCTCCCGCACGCGACCGCAATGGCTACTTCGACAGGATCACCCTAGACGGGGAATATCTCTACCTTGCCGGGTATCAGCCCGATACATCTGGTGGTTGGTCGGGCCTCGCTTGGCGTACTGATAAGCGTCGCCTTGTCGACGGTGCTTTGGTGTGGGTCGATACTCCTCACACATACTCCGCATCCGGAATTTATACGGCGAAAGTCATCGCCAAGCAGGGAACAGCCGCTCCTGCCGAGGCGCGCAAAAATATCAATGTCGGCGGCGTTGCCCCACC
>MHLS01000036.1:0-18612 GCA_001819095.1 Candidatus Lloydbacteria bacterium RIFCSPLOWO2_02_FULL_54_12 | reverse complement strand
TCTACGCCTTCGTACTCGTCGGCCAATACCACGAATTGTGATGTCTACGTGAGCGCATCTTTCGCAACTCTGTGGGATATCGGAAACAAAATTGTTACGGGGGGTTCGACGTCGTTTAGTTGGGGTTCGTCGGGCCCATACTTTGCTGATGAATTCCGTGGCGTGCGATGCATGTCTCTTTCTGGCGGTAGTGGCGTAACGTGGGCTCCCCAAAGCGCTGTTGGCAATGACGACTGGTGGGAAGACGTCGCGTACGGCAACGGCATTTTCGTCGCGGTGGGGAGTGACTTTGGCGGCAACCGCATCATCACTTCTCCCGACGGCATAAACTGGACCCCGCGAAACGTTACCAGTACGAGTTATGGTTGGAGCGACGTTGCCTTCGGAAACGGCCTATTCGTGGCGGTGTCAGCGTATAGCCCCGATCGCGTGATGACCTCCCCCGATGGTATCAATTGGACGGTTCGCTCGGCTGCCGGCGACAACGACGAGTGGGATGCGGTCACATTTGCCAACGGTCTCTTCGTTGCGGTCGGTCACTTTGGTGATCATCGGGTGATGACCTCCCCCGATGGTATCAATTGGACAGGGAGAAGTGCTGCGGGCAACAACGATTGGTGGTATGGTGTCGCATACGGCAACGGCATTTTTGCGGCGGTGGGCGCATCGGGAGACCGTGTCATGACTTCTCCTGACGGCATCAATTGGACGGTTCGTTCGGCCGCCGGTGATAACGATTTTTGGTACGATGTTGTTTACGGCAACGGGGTTTTTGTTGCGGTGGCAACGGGTGCTTCCGGTGACCATGTTATGACCTCCCCCGACGGGATTACTTGGACGCCGCGCACTGCCGCTGGAGATAACGACACATGGCTCGGAGTCACATACGGCAACGGCCTCTTCGTGGCGGTGTCATGCGGCGGGAGTGCCGGTTGTGGTGCAGTGGGAGATCGCGTGATGACCTCTCCTGATGGTATCACCTGGACAGTTCTCTCAGCTGCGGGCGACAACGATGCATGGCGCGGTGTCACCTACGGCAACGGCACTTTCGCTGTGGTTGGTGCCGGCACTTCTGCCGTTGATCACATCATGATTTCCAGCGGAGGAGGAATAACGTGGACGGCTCGCACGAGCGCGGCAAACAACCAATGGATGGATATCACCTACGGCAACGGCATCTTTGTGGCGGTATCTCAAAGTGGCACTGGTAACCGCGTTATGACCTCACCCGACGGAGTCACTTGGACCGCTCGCTCTAGTGCTGCGAATAACCTCTGGACCTCTGTTGCGTATGGCAACGGCAGATTTGTGGCGGTGGCTTGTGGGGTGAGTGGCGCATTATGCAATTCAACTGTTGGCAACCGTGTCATGACCTCGCTGGACAATGTAGTCCAAGCCTCCGCACAACTTACTGTCGCCGTCGTTTCCGCACCCGATCTTACCGCTTCCGCACCCACACCGAGTGGTGCGATTGTCGGTGTGCCCATCACCTTCGCCTCGACCATCTCGAATATCGGGAGCGCATCCACGGACGCAGGCGCGCCGAGTTTTTGGGGCACCTCTTACTTACGCACTGACCCAGACCGGGTATTTTCCGCGACGGTATTTGATGCGAGTGCAGGCGTGCTGTATGCCGGAGTGTCAGTGAGTGCGTCCATCTATCGTTGTGACATAAACACGCGTTGCGACTCCTCGACGGATTGGACACTTTCTTTCGATTCCCCGGATACGTATATCGAGAGTCTTGTTGTGGACGCTGTGTCGGGTACGGTGTATGCCGGGACTTCGCTCAATGGTCTGATCTACCGTTGCCCGACCTCGAGTGGTTGCGATGCGGCCACGGATTGGAGCCAAGTTTTTGATTCACCGATTGTAGGAAGCATAGCCATACGAACCTTCACCATTGACCATGGCAACCGCGTTCTTTACGCAGCGGCCGGATTTAATGACGGGGTCATTTATCGTTGCGCGTTGATCACTGGCTGCGACGCGCAGACCGACTGGAGCGTGGCGTTCGACACGACGGAAAATGATGTCTACTCCATTGTCTACGACCCCGCGAACGCTGTGCTCTACGCGGGAACGTACCCGAGTGGGTTTATCTATCGTTGCCCGACCTCGACCGATTGCGACGCTGCGGGCGATTGGAGTGTGGCGTACGATTCACCACAGTCACGAGTCCTGTCGCTTGAGGTGGATGCAATCAATGGAGTACTTTATGCGGGGACACGGGATAACGGAGTCATCTACCGTTGTCCGACCTCGAGCGATTGCGATGCTGCGGGCGATTGGAGTGTTGCGTATGATTCCACTGAGTCAGAGGTCATGACACTTGGGTTTGGTGGCACGGGCAACTACCTCTACGCGGGAACGTATCCGAGTGCATTTATCTACCGTTGTCCGACCTCGAGCGATTGCGATGCTGCGGGTGATTGGGCGCTTTTCCGAGACACACCACAGATCAACGTCCACTCATTCTCGTTCGCCGGCGAGTCGGTGTTCGTCGGCACCGGTTCCGGTTCGACGGGAATTATCTACCGCTATGGACCCGGACCAACCTTTCGGAGTTTCTTCCAGGTCGCAAGTGCTCCCGCGGGTGGCGGCACTATCATCGACCTTGCGCCATCAACGGTGAGTATGCTTGCCGCAGGATCGAGCGAGGCCACGACATCGCCTGCGTACACATTCACCGCGGCCGGCACCTACTCTGTCCGCGCGTGCGCGGATAAGAGCTCCGCAGGTGACACGGGGACGATTACTGAGTCCGACGAGGGCAATAACTGCGGTCCTTGGACAAACGTCGTGGTGGCATCTTCCGGTCCGTCGATCACCACAGGGCCCGCGACGGGTGTGACGACTGTCTCCGCAACGCTGAATGCAACGCTTGTTTCCGGCGCTCCGGCGACCGGCTGGTTCCGGTACGGAACGGTTGATCCGGGTGTTTGCAACAACACATTCGGCACGCAGACCAGCACACGCAATTTGAATAACAATCAATCATTCAACCGGAGCACCTCGGGTCTCTTACCGAACACCGTCTATTACTTCTGCGCCATAGCACAGAACACGGACGGCTCGGGCTTCGGGAGTGTCCTCTCATTTACCACGCCGGTCGCAAATCCCAGACTTCGTGTGACCCCCGCACAGCAGAACTACGGCGATGTCTTCACCGACACGACGGATGACCGCAATTTCACCATCGAGAACATCGGCGACCCCGGGAGCATCCTCTACGGTACGGCAACTTCCGATAACACCGCATACTTCACCTGCATCGTCGGCTGCGATTACTCTCTCGCCGGAATTTTGGAGGGCACTACGCGCACGGTCACCATTCGCTTTGCGCCCGGATCGACCCTCGGCCTCATTCAGGGAAACATTACCTTCACCGGAACGAACACCGTGCCCCCGTCGCCTCTCGTTCGTCCCGTCTTAGGGAATGGCGTACTCCCGATCTCCGTTTCCAACCTCAACTTCGGCAATGTCGTCCTCAACCGCCCAAAGGAGCTCAACCTCACGGTGACCAACTACGGAAGCGTGAGTTACGGCGCAGACGACCTCGTCCTTCCCCCCGACTTCATCTGCGTCGCCGGCTGCCCGCTGATGCTCACCCCCGGTTCCCACATCGTGACCATCCGTTTCGTACCGTCGGTTTTGGGTGACCGGAGCGGAATGGCGCGATTGCAAAACCACCCCACGGTGACTTTTCAGGTGAACGGCGCGGGAGTACCGCCGACCTTTAAATTCCAAGATCAGTAGCGGTGGAACCCCCGCTCGGACCATTTCGCGTCGTCTAAACGCAAAAATGTGGCTCATTGCGGGTGTTTTTGCTATTATGATGAATACCTATGTGGCGGAACAGACGACGGACCGTTATTGCACTCATCCTTTTGGCGGCTTTTCTCTTATTGGTCGTTCTTCCGGTCTGGGTGATGCTCCGGAAGGCTCCGACGTGTTTTGACGGCAAAGAGAACCAGAACGAGGAAGGCATAGACTGCGGTGGTTCTTGTGCGCTCGTCTGTAAGGACAAGGCAGAGCCGCTCAAGATCATCTGGGCGAAAGTGTTTCCTATTCGCAAGGGCGCGTACGATGTCGTTGCGTACGTAGAAAATCCGAATTTTGCGGCGGGTGCACCGCGGCTTCCGTACACGGCTAAACTCTTCGACGCGTCCGACAACGTTATCGCAGAACGAGCCGGTGAAACGTTCGCTTCTCCGAATGAACGGTTTGCGATCTTTTCCGGAAATATGCTGACGGGGGAGAAAGTGCCCGCGCGGGGGGCGATCGAGATCGCGCCGGACTTCCCGTGGGTCTCCGTCAGTGACCCGAAGGCGGACATTTCGGTCTCCGAGAAGATGCTCGTCGGCACCGACAAGTTGCCCAAGTTGAAGGCCCTTCTTACGAACGAGGAACTTGAAGTTCTTCGCAATATCGAGGTCACGGTGGTCGTCTACGATGTGACGGGAAATTCCGTTGCGGTCTCTTCAACAAGGGTGGGGAAAATAGAACCCAAAGAAAGCGAGAAACTCTTTTTCACTTGGCCCTCCCCGCTCTCCTATGTTGCCGAAACGGAAAAATGCGAGACACCGGTCGATATCGTTCTTGCGCTTGATCGGTCGGGTTCCATGGCCTCCGACAGCACGAACCCTCCGCAGCCGCTGACTGTGGCGAAAAACGCCGCGGCGCGATTCGTCGAGCGGCTTACTGCCGTTGATCAGGCGGCGTACGTCTCGTTTGCGACCGAAGCCTCGCACCCGATCGACCAGACGCTCACGCATGACATTCTCCGTTTGAAGCGTGCGATCGAGCGTACCGCGATAGGGAAGAGTGGGCTCCAGTACACCAACATCGGCGATGCGATACGGAGGGCGGTGAACGAACTCGCGACCTATCGCGCGAGTGAAAAGGCGCGCCCGATCATCGTTCTCTTGACCGACGGGATCCCGACGAGGCCGGAGAATCCGCAGGATCCGGCGGACAAAGAGTATCCCTCGTTATATGCGCAAAAACTTGCCGACGAAGCGAAAGCGCAGGATATCGGTATCTATACGATTGGTCTCGGCGATGAAGTGAAAGGTGACTTTTTGGCACGACTTTCCACCAGTCCGGAGTATTACTATCAGGCGGCATCGGGTGCGGAACTTGGCGAGATCTATCAGGAGATCGCCACCGCGATCTGCAAGAAAGGTCCGTCAGTTATCGAGATCATTCCGCGCGTCAATACCATGTCGCTCCCGACGCCGGACCTTACGCCTTAGGTCTGACCTCGTATTTCATGGGATTTAAGATTTAGGAAATAAGATTTAAGATATTACTCTTTGAATTCCTAAATCTTAAATCTTAAATCCCCATACACCAACGGCTCTTTGGTTTACCATGCTGTTCTCGCGAATTAGGTTTACGAGGCACAAGATACTCACTCATGCTTTCTCACTTCCGCCACATCGATTGGATACTCCTTCTTGCCCTTATCCCCATCACCGGCGCCGGACTTATTTCGATGTATGTCTTCGTCGGGGAGAACGACTTTTTTGAGCGGCAGATATTTTGGGTCGGCATAGCCCTTGCCGTATGCCTCGGACTTTCCTTGCTTGATCTCCGTGCATTACGGAAGACCCAGGCAATTCTTACACTCTACCTCTCTTCCATAGCTCTTCTTCTCGCGCTCTTCTCTTTGGGAAGCGCGGTCTCCGGTGCGCAATCGTGGTTCCAGCTCGGTCTCTTTTCTATTCAACCGGCGGAGCCGATGAAGCTCGTGCTCATCCTCCTCCTCGCGAAGTATTTCTCCCGCCGCCACGTGGAGATAGCGCATTGGAAACATATTTTCATTTCGGGATTTTACGCGCTCATCCCGTTCCTTTTGGTGTTGATCCAACCGGATTTCGGCTCCGCGATCATCCTCTTTGCCATTTGGTTCGGCATGACCGTTGTTTCGGGGATCTCAAAGAAACACCTGCTCCTCGTCTTTCTCGCTGGTGCACTCGCGTTTCTCTTCTTGTGGTTTTTTGCCTTCGCGCCCTATCAAAAAGAACGCATTAAGACCTTCGTACATCCGCTCACCGACGTCCGCGGTGCCGGATATAATGCGCACCAGTCGACGATCGCCGTCGGCTCGGGAGAGTTCTTGGGCAAGGGTATCGGATATGGAACGCAGTCACGCCTCAAATTTCTCCCGCAATATCAGACCGATTTCATTTTTGCATCGTTTGCCGAAGAGTGGGGTTTCGTCGGCGTACTCCTCCTGCTTCTTTGCTTCGGCATCGTCATCTGGAGGGTACTCCACGCGGCGTTCCTCGGAGCGTCGAACTTCGAGACGCTCTTCGCGCTCGGACTGGCGATATTCTTTATGACCCAGCTTACAATCCATGTCGGAATGAATATGGGACTGCTTCCTGTGACGGGACAGACGCTTCCGTTCATGAGTTACGGCGGTTCGCATTTGCTCACCGAGTTTGCGGGACTCGGAATACTCATGGGCATGCGGCGGTATGAACGCGTGTCACATGCGGAGAATATGAAGAACGAGTTTTTTGGGATCTGACCAACATACAAGGCGGAAGACGACCAACTTCTCCAAGGTCTCACCTTTCAAAGCGAAGAAGAGACCTTCGGTCGTCTCCCTCCTTGTGCGTCAGGCTTTTTCGTATAACGCCAGTGTTTCGTTCACCATTGTTTCGAGATTAAAACGGTCGCGGATGCGCGCCGCGACGGCCTCGCCCAGCGCTTTTCGACGTTCAGGATTTTTTACGAGATAGGAAAGCGCCCGCGCGACTTCTCCGGGATTTCTGGACTGGATGAGGATCCCGCTCTCCATGTCATCGATGACTTCTGGAATTCCGCCGACGGCGGTCGCGACGACCGGAAGACCGACCTTTCCCGCTTCAAGGATCGCATAAGGGAACGCTTCGGTGATCGACGGCAAGAGGAAGATATCAAACGCCGGAAGGAGTGATGCGCCGTTCTCTTTCTGCCCCGCAAGAAAGACGCTGTCGGTGAGCCCAAGCTTCGCGATCTGTGTCTCGAGCGCACCGCGTTCTTCGCCTTCGCCGACGATAAAAAAACTGACGGGGGCGTCGATTTGTTTTTTCAGTTGGGCGATGCCGTCGATCGCGTAAGAGAGGCCTTTATTTTTGTGCAACTCGGCAAGCGTTCCCACGACGATGGGCTTTGTAAAGAGGAGTGCGTCCTTCTTGTCTCCGAGGATGAGGTCGAGCGCCTGCTCGCGCGGAAGCGTCGTCACGGGCCCCGTACCATTGTGAATGACGGTGAGCTTGTGCCACACGAAGGGGAGTACGCCGACCTCGTCGCGCGTTTTCCTCGAGACGGCGATGGTGTGGTGGGCGAGCGCTATGGTGACCCAGTGCGCGCAACCGATAGCGAATCGCTCGATGTCGGAGCGCTCTTCATTGAATGCCCACCCGTGGCCGGTGAAGATGATGTGTGCGGGATGTCCGCCCTTGTTCAAGAATTTGAAGATCCAGCCCCATGCATTCCAGATCCTCGCCGCGAGTGCTCCCAGACCCCCCATTTTCGAGCTATTCAGGTGAATGACGTCCGGCGACTCCGCCACAAAAAGGTCGAGGAGTTTGAGAAAGACCTTAAAGTCGTTGAGCGGATTAAGATCGCGCTCGAGTTCGGCAATGGCGACGGTTCGCACGCCCGCCTCGGCAAGTTTCTTTACCAGCGGGCCGTTCCCTCCGGATCCGACGACGACATCGTGACCGCGCTTTTTTGCCTCCGTCGCAAGGTCGTAGACGTAGCGCTGTGCCCCGCCGAAGTTGGATTTGGTGATAAGGTAGAGGATCTTCATCCCGTTAAAGGTAGGACGCGAACCCGCTCGTTCGCCACGCTACTCGATTATTGCCGGTAATAAATTTTTGGTTCGCCATTTTTATACGGTCCCGTTCGGGTCCGCGACCTCTAACGGGATTCATCGTGCATCCACTATAACAAATTAAACGAACAAAGGTTTGCTTGGGCTTGGTGAGTGATATTTAGGCGACACCCTGCATACAAGGTGGAACCTTGGGGATCGATTCTTAAGGTTCCACCTTGTATGATTCGTGACGCTTCCTTTGTGGCGATATTCTTGTTATCGTTTTCATATGTTATCGAACCGGAGGGAAATGCTCATCGTTTTTTTGGGTGACCTCGTGCTTTTTGTCGCTGCGCTTTGGGTGGCGATCTTTCTGCGCAATATCGTCGGGCCGACGGAACAACACTTTTCCGCACATATTCTCCCGTTCTCCATCCTTTTTGCCGTCTGGGTGCTCGTCTTCTATATCGCATCGCTCTACGAGCCGCACACGGTGGTGTTGAAGAGCAGGATCCCGAGCATCATCCTGAATGCGCAGGCGGTGAATAGTCTGATTGCGGTCATCTTCTTCTATCTCATACCGTATTTCGGAATCACCCCGAAGACCGTGCTGTTCATTTACCTCATTGTTTCGTTCCTTTTTATCAGTGTTTGGCGGGTCTTCGGCGTTCAGTTCCTCGGATTGCGCCGGAAGGAGAAGGCGGCGCTTTTTGGTGAGGGCGGAGAGTTGCATGAGCTCTACGGCGTCGTGAATGACAACCCGCTCTATCCGCTTCGGTTCGTGACCTCGGTCGACCTTACCAAGCTTGACGGCATTGATTTCGAGTCCGAAGTGCTTGAGCGGATCTTGGGCGAAGGCGTTTCGGTCATCGTCGTCGACTCGCGCAACGAGCATATCGCACCGATACTTCCGCGTCTCTACAATCTCATCTTCTCCCACATCCGCTTCGTGGATCAGTACCGCATTTACGAGGACATCTTCGACAAGATCCCGCTCTCCTTGATCGGTTATAGCTGGTTCCTCGAAAATGTCTCTTCGCGCGCGCATTTCGGCTTCGACCTCTTCAAGCGTGCGATGGACATCGTGCTCTCGTTCATACTCCTTTGCCTCTCCCTCCTCCTCTACCCGTTCGTTGCCCTTGCTATCAAGCTCGAAGATGGGGGCCCTGTCTTCTACATGCCCGAGCGCGTTGGGGAGGGCAGTAGGCCGATCCGCATCTACAAGTTCCGAACGATGAGGACAATGGATGAAGGCAAACAGCTGGGAGAGAATAAAGACCGCATCACTCGCGTTGGAAACATCCTCCGCAAATCGCGTATCGACGAATTGCCCCAGCTCTGGAACGTGCTACGGGGCGACCTCTCGCTCATCGGTCCACGGCCGGAGTTCCCCGGGCTGGTGAAGCTCTATCACGAACAGATTCCGTACTACAATATGCGCCATTTGGTGAAGCCGGGACTTTCGGGCTGGGCGCAGGTGCACCATGAGAAGCCCCCGCATTCGCTCGAAGAAACAAAAGAAAAACTTGCATACGACCTCTATTATCTGAAGAATCGCTCGCTTGCTCTCGACATCAAGATTGCACTTAAGACGGTGAAGACCCTCCTCTCGCGGACGGGTATCTGACGGACCGCTCACACTTAATACTGGTGGCCGTACACGAACAATGCGCGCGCTCCTCTTCCGGAAAAACAGCGTGTTTACAATCTTTCGTCGGTCGCGTACCGTGATGCAAGATATCAATCGGGAGGAGTCGTGCCCCCACTGCACTTTGTTATAGACAGCATCACGGAGGTCGACTACCGCAAGTTGCTTGAGGGATACCGTAATTCGTTTGACACCCCACCCCACCCCCTGTCTCTCGTCGCACGCGTAAAAAATATCCTTTGGAGTCTTAATTTCCTCCGCAAGAAGACCGACGCACCACAAGAAGATCTGCGAATGTATCGCGGTTTGCACCCCGTCTTCGACACAAGATTCCTCGAGTTTTGTGTCATTGTCGCGAACTATATGTCGCGCGGGTACGTTATCGGTCCGGGTGACGGGAAGGACTTTTTCTATGCATACGACGAGGTGACGCTCTGGGGAAGTGTGCGTGGAGAGTTCGAGAACTACGACGGGTGGAACAAGCTCGTGACGAAGATCGCACCGCACGCCTACGACGAAGAGATACCCGATATACCGACCCGCGCACACCTGCGCACCCTTCAGGCGCTCTCGCGCGATCCGTCGCTCTCGCAGCTCTTGAACAGGCTGGCGCTCTGGTTTTTATATTTTGCCTGCTCGGTGCAGTATTGCCGCGAGATCGTCGCCTTTCACCCGAAGACGGGAGACCAGCAAGTGCTCGACACTTGCTTCTTCAAAACGCTCGCACCGCATCTTCATTTCTAGCATACGACATCCGCCTTGGCGGGTGTTTTTCTTTTTGCGCGGCTCAATACAAGGTCGAATCCGCCTCTGGCGGATTCGACCTTGTATTGAGTTTGATATACAATAACGCCACAATGAAGGACAAGCAGGTCGAAAAACTCATCAAAAAAGAAGAAAAACGCGAGAAGGCGGTCGTGAATCTCATCGCGTCCGAGAATTATGTTTCCGATGATGTGCTCCGCGCGTTGGGCTCGGTCTTGACCAATAAATATGCCGAAGGATATCCCGGACGGCGCTACTATGGCGGAAATACCGTCATTGATGAGGTCGAGCGGTTGTGCCAAGAGCGCGCACTCAAACTCTTTAAACTCTCTTCAAAGAAGCCCGCCCGAACGACTGACGGCGTTCAGTCGGGCGGGTGGCACGTGAACGTTCAGCCGCTTTCCGGTTCACCGGCAAACATCGCCGTATACATGGCGCTTCTTCCCCACGACGGGACCGGCCGTATCATGGGCATGACGCTTTCGCACGGAGGACATCTCACGCACGGACATGGCGTTTCCGCGTCAGGGAAGTTTTGGAAACAAATTCCTTATGGTGTTTCAAAAAAGACCGAACGACTCGATTACAATGAGCTCATGACGATCGCAAAACGCGAGAAGCCACACATCATAGTTGCGGGGTTCACCGCTTATCCGCGCACGATCAACTGGAAAAAATTCCGCGCTATTGCCGATGCGGTCGGTGCATATCTTATGGTCGACATGTCGCATATCGCGGGGCTTATCGCGGGCGGTGCGCATCCGTCTCCCTTTCCGTATGCCGATATCGTGACGACGACGACACACAAAACGCTTCGTGGTCCGCGCGGTGCGGTGATCTTTGTCCGCAAAAGAAAAGCAATACAAGGTCGGACCTTCAGCACTTCTTCAAGGTCCGACCTTGTATTGCTTCCCGATTTGATCGACAAAGCGGTGTTCCCCGGACTTCAGGGCGGGCCGCACGAGAACGCTATCGCCGCGACTGCGGTCGCATTCGGTGAGGCGCTCACGCCTTCGTTTAAGGTGTACGCAAAACAGGTCGTGAAGAACGCGAAAGCGCTCGCGGGAGAACTCCAAAAGCTCGGCTGGCGCGTCGTCTCCGGCGGGACCGACAATCACCTCATGCTCGTTGATACATGGGCGAACGGCGTTTCCGGAAAAGAGGCGTCTGAAAAACTCGAGCGTGCCGGCATCATCGTCAACATGAACACTATCCCATTTGATACACGAAAGCCGATGGACCCCTCCGGCATTCGCCTCGGCACTCCCGCCGAAACGACGCGCGACAAGAAAGAGGCCGACATGAAAAAGCTTGCAGCAAAGATCGACCGAGTGTTGCGCGGGTGAATACTACCGAAGCACAAGACGAAAAAATACAAGGTCCGACCTTAAGAATCGTTCCCCAAGGTCGGACCTTGTATTTTTGTAATTCCCAAGACTTGTACCGTAGCAAGTCTCCGCAGTGCTCGCGGGGTTCCACCTTGTACTGCGGTTTTGCTATAATGGCCGGAGTCGTTCCTAGTGCAGAGGTGGGAGATGTTTCGTGGATTTTTGATTGCGACCGCTCTTTTTGCGGTATTTTTTCTTTCTACTTGCACGACCATAAACGGCGGTATTACGGAGTTCGACAAGGACGATCCGGAGTATCAGTCGGTCGCAGGGATGATCCAAGATCCGGAGTTTCGTCAGGGCAACCTGCCTGTACGCACGCTTCGTGTGGCGGTGATCGCCAACGAATGGGTGGGGGACGACTTCGTCCTTGCCACATTTCGCGACGCGTCGGAGTCGTTCGAGCGGCAGGTCGGCATACGATTCGAGGTGACCCTCTTCAAGGGCCCCAAATGGGAGACACGCTCGTTCGCATACATCCACGGGGCGTTGCGGGAGTTTCGCGTCGAACATCCCGAGTACGATCTGGTGTTCGGCGTTTCGCTCGCGTACGACAATGACGAGCGACCGTGTTTGTTCGGTTCGTGTTACGTCGGCATGATCGACGACGGAAGGAACATTGCGCTTCTCACGCTTTCGCCCCAGATTATTCTTCACGAGACCGGACACGCATTCCTCGGCATCTGGCACTCGCCGTACGGGGTCATGAAACCGATACCCGAGGGAGAATATTTTTCCGTGGCGAACCGGCGGAGAATTCTCCGCAATAAGTGGGATGATTTTCGTTATTGACCCCTAGGGTTGATCACGACACACGATCCGCCTCGGGCCTGTCTGCGCAGGCAGGCGGATTTTTTTGTGCTAGCATTACTCCATGATCATCGACGGCAAAATGATCGCAGAGGGAATTCGAGAGAAGGTCGCGCGTGCCGTGCGCGGTTTTGCCGTGCCCCCCACCCTCGCGATCGTCGTGGTCGGCGAGAACCCCGTTATCGAGAGTTTCGTCCGCATTAAGAAGAAGACGGGTGAGGCGCTCGGCATTCCCGTCGTCGAATACCACTTTCCCGTATCTGCGAATGCGGATGCGCTCGTGCGTACGGTTGCGAGGCTCGGCGCCGACAGAGGTGTCGCCGGCATCATCGTCCAGCTCCCGCTTCCGCCTTCCATTGATGCGCGAAAGATACTCGATGCGGTGCCCCTTGAGAAAGACGTCGATGTGCTCTCGACCAACGCGGTGGCGGCATTCCGGCGCGGCGATGCTCTTGTTCTTCCGCCTATCGCAGGCGCCATGCAGGAGATCCTCGAACACAATATGGTCGCCGTTTCGGGGAAGGAGGCGCTCGTCTTGGGTCACGGTCGCTTGGTCGGGGTGCCCGCCGCGCTTTTTCTTCGCCACAACGGTGCGCATGTGACCGTGGTCGACAAACCGATACCGGACCTTGCGGAGCATGTGCGGGAGTCCGACATCATCGTCTCCGGTGTGGGGAAGCCGGGACTTCTTCGCCCCGAGTGGTTGAAGCACGGCGCCGTGGTGATCGACGCGGGCACCAGCGAGGCGGAAGGCAAGTTGGTCGGTGACGCGGATCCGGAATGTGCCAAGGTCGCAGGATTGTTCACTCCGGTCCCAGGGGGCGTGGGGCCGATCACCGTCGCGCTCATCTTCAAGAACCTTTTGGTGTTGGCGAAAAAGACAGGGCAGGATGGAACATACAAGGTCGAATCTTAGGAATTAATCCCCCACATACAAGGTCCGACCTTGTATGTGGGGTTTTCGTACACTGCCTATTTCCTGTATGCTTGAAGAAATATGATCGACCAGCAATCCCTGATTGCGCTCAATGAGTTCGTGTCCGGAAACGCCACGCTGTCGTTTCTCGCGGTCTTTTGTGCACACTGGTTGCCGTATCTCCTTGTTGCCGCCGCTTTAGCGATCGAGTGCGCTCCGTTTTTTCGGGGAGAGGGACGCCGCCGCCTTCAAGATTCTGCGCGGTATTTGTTCGAGCTCCTCTCCACCGTGCTCGCCGCGGGACTCTTGGCGGAGTTGTGGAAACTCACGTACCCGTCCGCGCGGCCATTTTTTGATCTCTCCTTTACTCCGCTCGTTTTGGTCGACGACCCCCTCGGTGCTTTCCCGTCGTCTCATGCAAGCGTCTTTGCGGCGCTCGGTATGACGATGTATCTGCGCAACAAAAAGACCGGAGCGTGGTTTCTCGCGGGCGCTCTCGTAGTCGGCCTCGCGCGCGTCGCCGTCGGCATCCATTACCCCATCGACATTCTCGCCGGCTTCCTTTTCGGCGGCGCGCTCGCGCTTCTTTTTCACGGTCTTTTTGCGAATCCGAAAAAATGACTTAATCTGCGGGACCCCTTCTTTGCTGAACTAGCATTGCGCGTAATGCTGGTTTGTGTTGAGGGTACTTGCTCCACAGTTTGATACCCCTTATAATCCCCCTATTATGTGGAGGAAGCGCTTTATCGCTTTTATTTTGCTCCTCGCAGGGGCTACCATCGGCTATTTCGTCTACCCGAGCGAACAAAAAACGATGATGCCCTTTGGCGACCGACCCTTCAAGTACGGCCTCGACATTGAAGGCGGCACCGAGCTCGTCTACGAAGCGGATACGTCGAAGATTGCGGCGAACGAATTGCGCCAGACCATGGCGGCATTGCGCGACGTCATCGAACGGCGTGTGAACCTCTTCGGCGTTTCCGAGCCGGTCGTGCAGACGGAAGAAGTCAACACGCTCTCGGGTGATTCGCGCCAGCGGCTCATCGTCGACCTTCCCGGCGTGACCGATATCAAACAGGCGGTCGAGCTCATCGGACAGACACCCTTGCTTGAGTTCAAGACCGAGCGCCCCGACGGAGAAGAGAAGACGAAGATCCGCGAGGCATATACGAAAGCGCAGGAGGACCTCAAAAAGCCGGGTATTACCGACCTCGAAAAACAGATTATCTTCTACAGCGAGCCCCTTCTTCAGGAAGACCCCAATTTTCTCCCCACCGCGCTTAACGGCTCGAAGCTGGCGAAGGCCTCGCTCATTTTTGACTCGCGTACGAACGAGCCCAAAGTGCTGCTCACCTTCACCGACGAGGGACGTGAGCTGTTCGCTTCGATTACCAAGGAGAACATCGGAAAGGCCGTCGCCATCTACCTCGACGGTGCGCCCATTTCGACCCCTACCGTTCGCGAGGCGATATTGGACGGCAACGCCGAGATATCCGGAAATTTCAATATTCAAGAAGCGCAGGAGCTGGTCGGGCGCCTGAATTCCGGCGCGCTTCCTGTTCCGATCGTACTCCTCTCGACGCAGACGATCGGAGCGTCCTTGGGAGAGCGTGCGCTGACCTCCGGCGTGCGCGCGGGCCTCTACGGCGTCCTCCTCGTCGCACTCTTCCTCATCCTTTGGTATCGCGCTCCGGGCATTGTGGCGACCGTTGCGCTCGCTATCTATATTGCGGTCATGCTCGCGATATTCAAATTCATCCCCGTCACGCTCACGGCGGCCGGTATCGCCGGTTTCATCCTCTCCATCGGCATGGCGGTCGACGCGAACATCCTCATCTTCGAACGCATGAAAGAGGAGCTTATGAAGGGGAAGGACATTGCCGATGCCATGCATGACGGCTTTGCGCGGGCGTGGCTTTCTATCCGCGACTCGAACGTTTCCTCCATCATTTCTGCGACGATCCTTTTCTGGTTCGGCACGTCCTTGGTGAAAGGATTCGCATTGACGCTCGGCTTGGGCGTCCTCATTTCGATGTTCTCCGCTATCACCGTCACGCGCACATTCCTTTACTCCCTCGGCACGCACGGGAGCGGCAAAGTCGTGCGATTCTTATTCGGGTCCGGACTCAAGTAACTTCTCGCCATGTTTATCATCAAACACAAAAAATTCTTCTTCATCCTCTCGGGAGTCTTGACCCTTCTCGCGCTCCTTCCGCTCGCGGTATTCTACCCGTGGAACTTCGGCATCGAGTTCACCGGTGGGACCATTCTTGAGGCGGGATTCCCCGACGGGCGGCCCGATGCGGAGACCCTGAAGGCGCGACTTGCGACGCTCGAATGGCACGGAGTCGTGGCGCAGGCGACCGGCGAAGACGGGTATATCGTGCGCACCAAAAGTCTCTCCGAGCCCGAGCGGCAGGAGTTGATGCGCGTCATTTCCGACGACGGGAAGGTTGCAGTCTCCGAACGCCGGTTCAACTCCATAGGCCCCACCATCGGCTCGGAACTCCGCTCCAAAGCGCTGTGGGCGATTCTTACCGTCATTCTTGCGATCGTGCTCTATATCGCCTTTGCGTTCCGCCACGTCTCACATCCTATTTCTTCGTGGGTCTACGGACTGGTCGCCATTGTTGCGCTCATCCACGACGTCGTCGTACCGACGGGTGTATATATCGCGCTCGGTCACTTCTTCATCGACGTGCAGATCGACGTGCTCTTTGTGACGGCGATCCTCACGATTCTCGGCTTCTCGGTCCACGACACTATCGTCGTTTTCGACCGCACGCGCGAGAATTTGAAACTGCGCACATGGAAGGAATTCAACGTGACGGTGGGACACTCCATCGAGCAGACCGTCGTTCGCTCGATCAACACTTCGTTCACGGTCCTTCTTGTCATCCTCGCGCTCTACTTCGTTGGCGGCGAGACGACCAAGAACTTCGCGCTCACACTCGCAATCGGTATCGTCGCGGGAACGTACTCCTCGATATTCCTTGCATCGCCCCTTTTGGTCGCAATCGAAGAGTGGCAGCGAAAGAGAGAAGGTGGGCGCAGTCAGCGCAAGTAGACCCTGCGTCACGGCTCAATATCGCCTCGAATGAGAACTTGCGTCCGTCAGTATTTTAGTGTATAATGACGACATAGATAAGAAAGTAACAGCTTATCAAACACACATATGAAAAATGAAAGAAGCGGCGCGGGAGAAGTGAATATTTCGGCGGCGAAAGAGGTCCTTGCGCGTGCAGAGGGGGGCGGGGCTGACCGCGAAGAGATCAACGACATGATCGGGACACTGCAGGAATTGCAAAACGAAGCCGGTATCGACACGCCGGAGATCCGCGCTACACTTGCCGGACTCGTCGCGGCGCGCGGAGAGTAATTTATCAGCCGTCTTTAAACATACGATAATTATGCCAGGCAACTCATTGAATGCGGACCCGAGTGCGGGTCGCGCGGAATCAGGTTTTCAGGATCTTTCCGCCATTTCTGATGAAAATTTGGAAAAGATGGTGGCCGCGACAAGGGCCGCCCGAGCCGCCGCAGAAGCCGCCGAGGCCTTGGCGCGACCGCAGGCGGAAGCGGATATTTCCGCGGCGCGCAAGGCGATTGACGAGTCTTTTGATTGGGACAGCACGGACCAGCAACGGAGAGGGTACAAGTGACCCAATATATCGAGATAACCGAACCAAGGCGAGGCGTTTACCTCGCTTTGTTGTTTTGGGGCCTTTCTCCATGAGCGGCCTCGCCCCCCATAGGGTTGACCCTGTTAGAAGTAGTGCGCGTGCGTTTTATGGCCACAACAAAGAACTATTTACGCATTGCGGAGTGCTATTATCAGGCATATTCTCAACTTGGCGCACGCGACTTCTAACGGGGTTGACCGCTTGCGCCCCATCTGTATAATGCCAGTACGTTCATTTCAGACGGGTACGCCCAATGAGGCGGGAGCAATTTGGAGGAAAGAACGTACGGATCTTTGAAAGCCGTTTTTTGTTTGTCGGGACCGACAACAAGAAACTACATATGTGTGTTACTTACCCGACTAAATTTTGAAGGTCAAGATTTTGGCGGGTAAAAAAGAATGATTGAGAAGTAGTGCAAGTTCTTGAATGTGAAACAAATGATCATCGCGCAAGTGATGGTATGCTTTCTTTTGTCTCGTTTCACTTTTATTTAAGAGTTTGATCCTAGCTCAGGATGAACGCTGGCGGCGTGGATAAGGCATGCAAGTCGAGGGGGCGCATCACCGTGCGCACGAGACGTGCGCAGAGGTAAGAGATATGAATTAAGAAATAGGATTTAAGAAAAATCTGCTTTGCAGATTTTGATTCTTAAAATCTTATTTCCTAAATCTTAAATCTTGTTTCTGCGTTCGCGTTTCGCGAATGCGGTGATGCGCCACCGGCAGACGAGGTAGTAACACGTAGGAACGAACCCCGTAGTCAGGAATAATCCGACGAAAGTCGGACTAATACTTGATACACTCGCGAGAGGAAAGATTTATCGCTATGGGATCGGCCTGCGAAGTATCAGCTAGTTGGTAGGGTAATGGCCTACCAAGGCTTTGACGCTTAGGGGCGCTGAGAGGCGAACCCCCACCGATGGGACTGCGACACGGCCCATACACCTACGGGTGGCTGCAGTCGAGAATCTTCCACAATGGACGAAAGTCTGATGGAGCGACGCCGCGTGACTGATGAAGCATTTCGGTGTGTAAAGGTCTTTTATGAGGGATGACATAGCGACAGTACCTCATGAATAAGGGGCTGCTAATCACGTGCCAGCAGCAGCGGTAATACGTGAGCCCCGAGCGTTATCCGGAATCACTGGGCGTAAAGTGTGCGTAGGTGGTCGTGTTAGTCTTCTGTGAAATATTTCCGGCTCAACCGGGAAGACGCAGGGGAAACGGCACGACTCGAGCATGTAAGAGGTCTCTGGAACTCATGGTGTAGGGGTGAAATCCGTTGATATCATGGGGAACACCAAATGCGAAGGCAAGAGACTGGTGCATTGCTGACACTGAGGCACGAAAGCGTGGGTAGCGAATGGGATTAGATACCCCAGTAGTCCACGCCCTAAACGATGTTCTCTCGCCTTGCGGAGTATCGACCCTCTGCGAGGCTAAGCTAACGCGTTAAGAGAACCGCCTGGGTAGTACAATCGCAAGATTAAAACTCAAAGGAATAGACGGGGACTTGCACAAGCGGTGGATTATGTGGTTCAATTCGATGGTACACGAAAAACCTTACCAGGGCTAGATATTCTAGTG
>MHLS01000035.1:7181-7734 GCA_001819095.1 Candidatus Lloydbacteria bacterium RIFCSPLOWO2_02_FULL_54_12 | reverse complement strand
CTCCTGCACGGAAGCCCATGTCTCCATCCCCTCGAAGTGGTAGATGCTTTCGGGTTTACCGGAGTCGAGTTTATGTGCGCGGCGTTCTTTGATAAACGTGAGATCGGAAAAATCGACGTGCTTGCCTTCGTAGTCTCCGAAAGAGACTTCGCGGAGACGCTCATCGGTGACGATTTGCGCGCCGGTTTTTTTTGCGAGGATGGTGGCGGTCTCTTGGGCGCGAGCGAGAGGGGAGGAGTAGATGACGGTGGGGAATTGCGATTTGCGATTTGCGATTTGCGATTTGCAGAGGAAGTCCGCTGCGATTCCCGCTTGTTCCTTACCATGCTTAGTCAGCGATGTACCGGGAACATTGCCTTGATAGACGGGGATCGTATTGCCTTCGCTTTCGGCGTGGCGGAGGATCGTGACTTTGGTGAAACGAATCTGGCATTTGGACATGAGTTCGTCTTGTGAACCGATGACCTCCGTATCGTGAGTCGTGAGTCGTGAGTCGTGAGTCGTTTTTGGCAATCGCCAGATTGGGAGGGGAGTTCCCCAGTAGCGGTTTCGG
>MHLS01000035.1:2462-7164 GCA_001819095.1 Candidatus Lloydbacteria bacterium RIFCSPLOWO2_02_FULL_54_12 | reverse complement strand
CGGAACCCAGCGGGTCTTTGCATTGTTGGCGAGGAGATCCTTTTTGATCTTCTCCACGGACACAAACCACGAACTCGTCGTATACGGCAGCAACGGCGAGTCGCAACGCCAGCAGTGCGGGTAACTGTGGTTGATGGTGTAGTGCGTGAACTCGCGTCCGCGCTGCTTTAAGAGTTCAATCACTTTCTTGTCCGTTGCCATCGGATCTTTTCCTTCGGGTTTGGCATTCATCCCCTGTAGATCTTTCACTGCTTCGATGAACGTGCCGTCGATGCGGATATGGGGAAGCACATCAACTTTTTCGGCGACGGCGACGGCGTTGCTGTCTTCTCCCGTGGAAGACGTAAGGTGGACGATGCCGGTGCCCTCGCTGTCACTCACTTCCACGGCGTCATTGACGACGACTTTGAACACGCGTTCGCCGTATGTCATGGGTTTCTTGGTACCTTCGGTCGAAGGGAGAACTGTATCGATGAAGTACGGGAAGAGCGGCTCGTACGATTTGCCGATGAGGTCTTTTGCTTTCAGGGCTCCCACGATTTCGTACTCGCGTCCTTTGAATACCGTCGGCACGAGTTTTTCCGCGAGGATATAGGTCATGTCTCCTTCGCGCACTTTTGCGTAGGAAATTTTGGGTCCTACTGCGAGCCAGAAGTTTCCGGGCAGTGACCACGGTGTCGTTGTCCATGCGAGGAGTACCGTCTTCGGATCATCCTTTAAAGGGAACGTCATGATGACGGACATATCCGTACGGTCTGCGTATCCTTGTCCCACCTCAAAGTTGCTTAAGGGCGTCGCGCAGCGTGGACAGATGTGCATCGGCTTGCTGCCTTCGTAGATCAAATCTTTCCGATGCAGCTCCGAAAACACCCACCAGATGCTCTCCATGTACTCGGGGTCCATCGTGCGATAGTCGTGATCCATATCGACAAAGCGTCCCATGCGCTCGACGGTCTGCTTCCATTCCTTTGTGTAGCGCTGGACCGATGAGCGGCAGAGTGCATTGAACGCGGCGATCCCCAGTGCCTCAATATCCTTGCGGCTCTTCAGATTGTGTTCCTTTTCGACGAGGTTCTCGATAGGAAGTCCGTGACAGTCCCAGCCGAATCTCCGTTCCACCGCATGCCCGCGCATCGTCTGGTATCTGGGGATCACGTCTTTGATCGTTCCTGCAAGCAGATGCCCGTAGTGGGGGAGACCGGTCGCGAAGGGGGGGCCGTCATAGAATGAGTATGTTCCGTTTGTTCGTTTGTTCGTTTGTTCGTGATGATGCTCAAGAAGATCGCCACTGAGCTGTTTCCGCTGCTTGATGCTGCGCTTGAAAATATCCTCCTCTTTCCAATAGGTGAGGATGCCGCGCTCGAGGGCGGGGAAGGATTGACGAGGGTCGACGGGGTCGAACATGGTGAAGGAAGTCTACTGGAAGCACTTATGTCCGGAAACTCAATACACCGCACACTGGTTAAACTTTCGGAGTTCCATCTGCCGCAGGATCAGTGTCCGAAACTGCACCCATATTCGATTCAAGGGAATCCATACCAGGGGTCTGGGGTTGCTGACTGTTACTTTGCCGTATATGTTCCAATTCCTGATCTCTGCACTGAAGACGACGCTCAATCTCCGATTTTTTGTGCTGGAGTCTGAGTTGGTACATTTCTATCTCCCGCAGGAAGAGCGTGAAGATATATGCATCATGAAATGCAGCCATTAAACGTACGGGATCCGGGTGTCCTTCGCATTGCTTCACCTGTACCCCGACGACCTCGCCGGCAGCATCTTCGTCGATATCAGAAGCTCTGAGGTCTGCCACGAGACGAGCAATGATATCCATTTTCTGCTCGTCGATCCCGACAAAAATCGGACCATTGGAAAATGGGACATTTTCCAGGATTGCCGATGCGGGGTCACCAGGTCCGCCAGCATGGAGTGCGACGTGTAGGTTCTGTGGATGATTGAGAGCATTGTTGGTTACCTTATACGCTCCGATGCCGAGGGCGGTTCTCGGGTCGCAACCTTCACTCTTCACCTCATCCATGAGGTTGTCGTTTTGCCGTGCCTGGATGGCTCCGGCACAGAGGGCGCACAAGTGACAGTTTTCTCTCATGAGTGTTTCAATGACCGCATTGATGCCCAAATCTTCTTGCAGTTTGTGTTGTTTGCCGTGCCAGCCCCCCCCGAGGACGATGGCGTGCGCCCTGACTGAAGCAAGCTGTGCGGCATTTTCCACAAGGAAAACCTGAATATCGAGAAACTCGATACCCTCACATGCCTTAAGCAGTGCGGCTGCATCCTCGCGTGTACCCCCCTGCACGTTGACAATGGCAATTCTCACTTTTTTTGCTCCGGGTCTTGCAAAGGGATTCTCCAGGAGTTTTGCCTCTTGCTGTATATTCATGCGCTGCAGGTGTAACGCATGAATGCGGTCTGCAGTTTCGGGTTTTGGAGAGTCGGTGAAGATAAGCGTATCCACATTAAGGTCGGGCTCTTCGGTGGATTTCATGAGACCGAGAAGATCCTGAGTCGATCCCTCTACGCCGATGAACGGTCTTGGATGGAGTGAAGGATGTTTTTGCTTAGAGACATAGCGATGCCATGTGACCATTGCCGGTGCCACCAGCGTGGTACCACGGAGTATAAATCCTTGCACTTCACCGCGTTCACGTCGTTCAAATAGCTCTTCCAATGTTTCCAGATCCGTTACATAGGCAAACAAAGGGATGTCTATCCGGCTCGCGCGCTCTTCATCGTCATCATTCCCCAAGGCGGTTTTTTGGCTGGCCAAGAGATGGTCGATATTTTCTGCAGGGACGACACCGAATAAGCAGGGAGCGGTGTCACTCTCATGGCTCTTTGCATATGTTGTAACATTGTTCCAGTAATCCACTGCACTATCCGGAGTATATTCCAAAACGGGGATGCTCCGAGGATTTGCCAGTTCCGCCTGTCGGACTCCTGCATCCGTATCTGCGGGAATGATGCAGAGCGTTACTCCAAGAGCTTCATTGACGTCCGTACTGTTTCGTACGTCAACATTCAGACCCGCAGTGCCGCCACGATGACCCGACGCGCAGATCGCATCAAGGACTTTTCCCATGCTTCTATTGCGCTTATTGAGATCGTTATCACCGCTGGTTTCGGATGTTTTGGTCATTATTGAGTGGTGTGGTGCAAGACGCGCGAGGGTCTGCCATTCTAGGAATTCCTGCATTCCTTTGTAAAGGGCAAACACATATTTCCTCAGAGAATTCTCGCTTCCAATATGTGTAGGTATGGGTTCATAGAGGCAAAACGTCATCAAAAGTTCAGGCTGCTTTTCTTGACTGTAACACAAGATCGCTTAAAATTACCCTGTTTCCTACTTACTTACTTAGTTGTACAAATGCCAGTTCGCACAGAATCAGACGAGGATACACTCATGGCATTAGTCAGGGAGAGTGATGGCGTCGATGACGTCGATGTCTCTAACGAGCTACCATATATCGATGCCAAGCAAATTTCGCCGTCTGCAGCTGAGTCCCCAGCTCAGGCTGTCGCTCAGCGTGTTGGTTTTCTTACCTTCCTATTTGGCTCTCTTTTTCGCAGAAAGACGGGGGGATCTGTGCTAACCCGGTAGGTGTGATGTAACGGGGATAATGTGCAGATTGTTTTTTTGTAGATTCCGTTGGGATTTTTGCTCCATTTGGATCGTGATGGATGAGTATTGTGATACCATGCGATACCAATGGACGACTCTATAAATTTTATTGTAGGTCAATGTTCTCATTTGTCTCCTGAGAACCTTAAGCGTATTGAACATGCCGCATTCATAACAAAGAAAGCTCACGAAGGCCAAACCCGTGGCGACGGGAGTCCGTACTATCTGCATCCTTTTGCGGTTGCCGAAATTCTCTGTTCATGGGGTGCGGATGCCGATACCATCATTGCCGGTCTTCTACACGATGCGGTGGAGGATACACCGGTGACAGTGAAGATCATTGAAAGGGAATTCGGCAAGCCTGTCGCTGCGCTTGTGGAGGGAGTGACAAAATTTACGCGCATGGATTTTGAGGGCAAAACTTCCCTAGATGATGCAGTGGAGACGCTACGGCGTCTCTTCAATGTCATGCGCAAAGATATTCGCGTGATCATTATCAAACTTGCAGATCGTCTTCATAATCTTCGGACCATTGAAGGTCTTCCCGAGGGGCGGCGCATCACATTTGCCAAAGAGAGTCTCGATATCTACTACAAGATTGCCTACCACCTCTGCATGAACAAAATCTGCAGGGAGATGACAAATATCTGCGTTCCGTACGTCTATCCGGAAAAAGCGAATATTCGTCTGCGCCATCGCAAAGAGCAAAAAGAAGCGGCGGAATACGCAGCGAAAGAGATCGAGAGAGAACTCCGTGCGGGAAAAGAAGGAGGGGCACTTGTAGAACTGCGGTTTGTGGAAAGCTCGCATGACCTTCCACGTATCAATGCAGAGGATGAAGCAGCGGATCGAGCGTACTACTGCATTATTGTCGCGAAGGATACGGACAGATGTTATGACATTTTTAAAAAGCTGCATGCGCTCTATCACCCTGTGCGCCGAAAGTTTCACGATTACATCGCTTCTCCCGCAGGATCCGGGTACAGGAGCCTGCATACCACGGTCATTGGACCCCACGGAAAACCGATTCAACTCCGTATCCGCACGCCGGAAATGGATGCATGGAAT
>MHLS01000035.1:0-2330 GCA_001819095.1 Candidatus Lloydbacteria bacterium RIFCSPLOWO2_02_FULL_54_12 | reverse complement strand
GAGAAAGTGATTTTTTCGCACTTTTGGGCGAAGATGACGTATTGGAAGTAAAACTCGGCACCGTACCCAAGGTTCGGCACGAGTGGCTCCAATTTGTCACCACAAAATTTGCCCGGAATCAAATTGTGGAGGCTCTAAAAGATTTTGATCGTAGCGAGAATTTTGCTCTTGGGCAAAGTCTCTTGCAGAAGGAACTCGATCATTTTCAGAAGATTCTCGTTGGTGAAGTGCCTCGCCATACCCGGGAGGAAATTGTGCGACATTTTAATCGCAAGAATTTCGAGGAGGTGATCCTCATGGTCGGCGAGGGGGTCATTTCTGCCCGGGAAGTCGTTTTTGCAACGGATAAAAATCGAAGCGTGAAAAATCTGGAAAAACAATTCCCGTTTCGCCTGCGTTTACTTGTCAGTCGGAAGCATCGTGAGGAAATCATCACGCAAATATCTACTCTGGCCCGCCTACATGATGTATGGATTGGCAGTCTACATGTCAAAGATGAAGGCATGGATATGATTGTTATCCAGCTGCGTGGCACGGCAAAGAATGTCATGCGTTACGCGGATTTTCTTTCTGCACTCGAGAGGCATAGTTGGATCCTGAAGCTTGAAACAGAGATGTCTCCGCGCCAGAAGTTTACTCTGTTGTCCTCTTTGTTCAGCGCCTTCTTCTTGCTTGGTGTTGTGGGCGTATGCACTGGCGTGTTTCAGGATTGGTTTTCCTTGCTCAGTCCGTTGCGACTCTTCGTTGTACAACTCTTTCTCATCGCACCTTCCATCGCAGCGAATTTCTACTTTCTCGTGACGCTCCGCGATTATGTTCTGATGCTAAGAAGTGATAAGTGGCTGATGATACCGATCATTCTTCTGAATGTTCTAACATGCGGCATTTTTGTCGTGCAGAGTATCTTTCTCGGGGCATACAACAACGTTCTTCCAGTGATTGCAGCATTTGTGTTCCTTACCATTTATATCGTGTTCCGTTTCATTGTCACGGAGGAACTATTCGCAGAAGCCGCGAAAGAAACGCCAAAACCGCTCTCCATTCTGGAATGGAAGAAACTCAAGCGCGTCAAAATCATTGGCTACTCCCTGCGACTTTGCGCGGTGACGATCTGGGGCATTCAGCCGCTCTATCTCCGCTACACACCGGCAAACGATGTTGACCCCTTTGTACGTGTCTTTCTCACGGGCATTGGCGTTCTCTTTGTCACACTGATCTGCATAGCAGTGCAGCGCGTGGCAACGGGACGGAGGTCTCCTATACATCTTCCCAAGAATATTCTCCTCTTCAACATTGTCGTCGGCTACATCGTATTTACGTATTTGCTGAATGCCAGCTTGCAATTCACCACGAGTACAAACTTCATTCTCTTCAATAACTTCTCTCCCGTTCTTGCGCTCCTCGCCGCAGCAATGCTCTGGCGCTCTTCCATTCCCTATCTCAAGGAACGAGAGAAGATTTTCTGGATTTTCCTCATCTTCCTTATGGGTTCGACGGGTACAGCTCTCATCATCTACAACAGTGTGAAAGGAGGGGGAAGCGGGTCTCTGTATGGAGATATGCTGGGTCTTGCCGCAATGTGTACGGATACCATCCTCGTCATTTCGCAGATCCGCTACATGAAGCTCTACAAGAATGTTTCGAGCCTCTCTATAAATTTGGTCGTCTTCGTTTCGCACATCTTGGCGATGTTGCCATTGATGTTCTGGTATTACATTTTGGGAAGACCGGAAGTCCACGGTTTGACGCTTATACCCGTTGCCTATGGGATTGGTGCAGGCTTTCTTGCCGGCATCGGGTCGATTTTCAATTATGAAACGTTCCGAAGGGTGGATGGATACATCGCGTTTCTCATGTTCAATATTTCCATCCTCATTACATTTATAAGCGAAGTCTTCTTCCTAGAAAAGCAGGCATTTTCCTGGATGCTCGTTCTCGGTGGTCTCATCATTATCTTCTCTACGGTTCTTGCCGAGTGGATTAACAGTAACTGCCAGAAGCGCGGTCTGTAGTATCCATGCGTATTGTTTCTGAGCTTATAAAACAGAGAGAATGTACCGCTTCACATTCGCAAAGATCTCCGTCGCTTCATCGAGCGCCTTCACTTCCTCTCTGGTGAACCATCGCATCTCGTATCCTTCATCATAATTGAGTGTTGCGGTTTGTCCTTCAGCGATCGGCCGTGCGAGAAAGAGAAAATCCATGTGCTGATGTGCGGGTTCGTTGCGCACGGGATATGCGGGGATTTCCTCGAGCAGCATCGCGATGGGAGTTTTCAGCATGCGGCCTTCGGAGGGATTGCCGATGAACAAATCGGGCACACGATTGCT
>MHLS01000034.1:3968-5010 GCA_001819095.1 Candidatus Lloydbacteria bacterium RIFCSPLOWO2_02_FULL_54_12 | reverse complement strand
AAGGGTACAAAAAACACCGGGGAATAAACCGGTGATTTTGGGTATTATCTCAAAACTGCTTGACGGGGACCATCCGCAGAGGACGCGCACGACCGACCGTAGCCGTCCACGTCGAACGTGCCGCTCGACGGATACCAGCCCGCGCACAACGCGCAGCCACCCGAAGCGAGCGAGGAGGTGATCGTCCACCCCTTCTCATCAAGGTGACGTCCCGTCCTCACAAAATAGCGCAATTCGGCAACGAGGCGCTCTTTCGGATTCATGAAGATCAGCCCTTCCTTCGTCGCGACATCATAGCTTTTGTTCCGATGCTCGAGATCCGGCTCGACGCCACCGCGATACCCGACGGCATACGTGTTCGTCGGCCGCGCTTGTTGCGCTGTACACTTGTCGAGGTCATCGTAATACTTCCACGACGGAAAATGTTTTGCGCAGAGTACAAACAGTTGCTCGTTCGTGAGGGAAGCCGGGATGATCGCAATCTCGGTGAAATCCGCCGGACACTCCGGCACCATGAGGTCATCAATCTCAACGGCAACACCGAGCTTCACCCAGAATTGTTGTTCGGCAGTGAGGCGAGGATCGGGTATGAGTTCCATCTCAAGCGCCTTGAGTGCAGTAGCCAATGCGCGACGTTTCGCCGTCTTATTCGTCGCCAACCTTTGCATGAGTGCGAAGGAGGGCTGGGCTTTTGCCACCGCAAGGGCAATTTCGCCTGTGAGTATTGCGTACTGCTCCAGCGTCGCCGGCTTCAGGTCTGTTCCAGTGGCTTTTGCCATGGTCTGTTCCTTTTCAAAGAAAATTTCCGTACGAGGCCCGGAAAGATGGCTTTTGCTACTCAAAGAATCGTAGCATGCCTTATCAAATTAGTCAATCTCTGGGGTGGAGCGTGGTTGCGTATCATAAGTACTATGCCCGATATGCTTACGCACACGCTCATGCACCCCGACGATCCGGTGGTGAAACACTTTCCCCGGCTCACGCCATCGCAGATTTCCGCACTCAAGAAACTGGGGCTCGCGACGATCCGCGACCTTTTCTA
>MHLS01000034.1:0-3952 GCA_001819095.1 Candidatus Lloydbacteria bacterium RIFCSPLOWO2_02_FULL_54_12 | reverse complement strand
CACGTCGACGCCGGAAAGTCCTCTCCAATCGAACTTGCGGCGGACGGCGAACGTACGACCCTCTACGGGCAAGTGGAAAAGACCGGAACGAAACGTTCGTTTCGCGGCCATGTGCCGATGGGCGAAGCGACACTCCGAGACAACACCGGAACGATAAAACTCGTATGGTTCCATCAGGCCTACATGGCCAAGATGATCGCTCCGGGAGATTTCGTACGCGCATCGGGTACAGTAAAGAAACGCGGCAATACGGTCTCCATCATCAATCCGGAAATAGAAAAGGTCCCCGCGCTTCCGGGTGACCTTTCACCTTCATTGTTCGAAGGAGGCGGGATAAGCAGAGAGGAGCGATTCTTCCCCGTCTATCCCGAATCCCGCGGCATGAGCTCGCGCTGGTTCTATCATGCGCTCAAAAAGGTGTTGGGGAGCGGACTGGCGGAAACGCTCGAAGATCCGATACCCGAGGACATACTCAAACACTACAACCTCCCCACGCTTTCTACCGCGCTCATCTGGATTCACGCCCCGCGCGACGAAAAACACGCGCAGTCCGCAAGAAAACGTTTTGCATTTGAAGAGATATTCCTGATCCAGCTCGAGCGCCAACGCGGACGCTTGCGGTATGAAAAAAATCCCGCGTTCACCATCGTTCCCGAACATTCCGGACTGGACCGTTTCGTCGGAGACTTCGGCTTTCCGCTGACTCCTGCGCAAGAGCGTGCGGTGAAGGCGGCGCTTGCAGATTTCGCGAGTACCCGCCCGATGCTCCGCCTTTTGGAGGGCGATGTGGGAAGCGGGAAGACGGCGGTCGCGGCGACGACGGCCTATGCGACGGTGCACACACGTCCCGTCGGCCAGAGTTTCGGGAATCTGCAGGTCGCATATATGTGTCCGACGGAGATACTCGCGGCACAGCATTTCGAATCCTTCATCAAGTTCTTCGTCGGCTCGGGAATAGCGGTCGGGCTTATGACCGGAAGCGGTTGTCGAAAGTTCCCGTCAAAGGTCGATCCTTACGGTTGGACGGACATCTCGCGCGCACAATTTCTCAAGTGGGTCGCGGAGGGCGTGATACCCATCGTGATAGGCACACACGCGCTCATTGAGAAGCGTGTGAAATTCAAACACTTGGCGTACGTCATCATCGACGAACAGCACCGCTTCGGCGCGCGACAACGCGCAAAGCTCGTGCAAAAGGACGGGAAGGCACCGCACTTGCTCTCGATGACCGCAACGCCGATCCCCCGCACGCTCGCCTTGACGCTCTACGGCGACCTCGACCTCACGCTCTTGGACGAAATGCCGCGCGGAAGAAAACCCGTCCGGACCGAGATCGTTCCGCCGGGGCGGCGCGCGGAGACCTATGAAAAAGTACGGAGCGAACTCCGAGCGGGACGACAGGCGTACATCATCTGTCCGCGTATCGACGAGCCGGACCCGACAAAGGAAATGGCGCTTGAGGCAAAGTCGGTGAAAGCGGAAGCGGTGCGCCTCAAGGCAAAAGTATTTCCCGAATACGAAATAGGGATACTCCACAGCAAAATGAAGCCGCAGGAGAAAGACCGCGTCATGGAACGTTTCGCGGCAGGCGAGATACACATCCTCTGCGCGACCTCCGTCGTCGAAGTGGGCGTCAACGTGCCGAATGCAACAACGATCGTGATCGAGGGGGCAGAACGTTTCGGTCTTGCACAACTCCACCAATTGCGCGGGCGGGTCCTCCGCAGTACTCACCAAGCGTACTGTTATCTCTTCTCGGAAACGAAAGGCGAGAAGACCTTTGCGCGGTTAAAAGCCCTCACGACGGCGAAGAACGGTTTCGAGCTTTCCGAAATGGACCTCGCGCTTCGCGGTGCCGGCGAACTTGGCGGCGGCAAACAGTGGGGCATTTCCGACATCGGCATGGAGGCGATCAAGAATTTGAAAATGGTCGAGGCGGCGCGCGAAGAGGCAAAGCGATTGCTCACCGAAGATATCACGCTCAAAAAATATCCGCTCCTTCACGAGCAGCTCAACGCACGGGAAGCTCCGACGCATTTTGAATAAGCGCCCCCGCCCGAGCGGCCAGTTACATAGTGCGATCTCATGAGATCAAAAAAGGCGCCCCGCTTGAAACGGGACGCCACTTTTCACTTCTTCGGGCAACCTTTGTCACCGCAGAGGAAGCGGACAATCGCTTCGTCGGTCGCTTTGATGTCGATCCGCACGACGCCGTCAATGATAGAGAATTCAGACCCTCCGACCACCAGGACTTCACGGGAGTGCGCGTACGCGAGCGCGTCGATTATGCGGGGGTTTTTCGTGACGCGGCCGGTAAAGAACTTGTGGCACGACTCCTTTTCCACCAACAGGGAACAATAGAATCCGTTGGTAAACATCTGTACCACGACCTCTCGCTCGCTCTCTCGGATCAGCACCACCTGATCGACCGCGGACGACGAAACATCCGGGAGCGGAGCGGCGGACACCGAAACGGGGGCTATGGGCGACTCTTGTCGCCCGCAACCCGCTACGGCGAAAAGAGCGGCGGCGCTTAATGCCGCGACGAGTGCGGCGGTTCCGACTTTCATTCCACACCTCCACAGGAGGATCTTCCGCTCTCCACACTACTCGTGCGCACATATCTGTCAAACGAAAATACAAGGTCGGTTCTTGAAGAACTAATTCCTAAGCCTGTCCCGTACCGCCGTCTACGGGTGGTATCGGGGGTCCGGCCTAGTATTTTATGTGAACAGTTTCTTCTGACACAAAAAATCCGCCCTGTCCGGACAGGGCGGATGTCTTCTATTTATCTCTACCCAATTCACGCAGTTTTTTCTCCGTGGCATCACGAAAGTGCTTTTCCCACATGGCGAGGGATCTTTTCCCGAGCGTGAGTTCTGCGGGATATTCCTCGAAGAACCATGTCTTCCACTCTGCGACCGGAACATTCTTCGGCGCCGCGTGAACGATCATACCGTCAACGACAAATTCATGATAGGTCTTCCTTTGCTGCAAGGAGACCACTCCGGACCACAACTTTTTGGTCGGGTCGGCCTTGTCGTAGACGGTGAGCACATCGCCGTTCTCAAGCACATGCAGACCTTCATACGCCCACATCCCCTGCGGATGTAAGAGCTTCCAGAGATGTTCCTTCGTCGTTTTACACTCGCCGCCAAAGTCCCGTTTCGGCGCACGCTTGCTCTGTTTCTTATTCCACACGCGTCCGCATTTCTCACACACGAAAGTTTCCGGATCGGGGATGCTTATGAAGCGCTCGTCCTGAAAACTCCAGTGACAACCCTCGGTGCCCGTCTCAAAGAAAAGATGGCAGACGCCGCGGAATGTGACGCTTGTTTGCTTTCCCATCGCCGCTCCTTGGTAAAGATCTCTCCGCAGTATAAAAGTCACCGCTCACGCGGACAAGGTTGCGTATCGCGGTTCATGTGGCACACTAGCGCCTGCCCGAAAGCGCGCCTTCCGCGGGCGCCCTGGGATTACGTTCTTTCTCGGGAAGTTTGTCGATGGGGAGCGGAAAGATGCTGTCGTCATGCCGCGAGTCAAGAAGCGTGCTTTCGATCTTGTAGCGATGTACGAGAAACCCCGCCTTCGTGAGGGTGGAAACCAGCGCAAGCATGCGATCTTTCATGTCGGAATACGAAACGCTACGGCCGGTACAAAACGCATCGTTCTTCGACATCGTCGGTGTTTCCTCCTTGCGTTTTTGCATGAGCAAGGTCGCCACGTGGAATTTATATGCTTTCGCAATACGGCGGAAAACTTCGTGGGTATCGCCGAAGACCGGCTCTATCGTCACGTGCGCTTCATAGTAGTGCCGTGCGGCGCGGCGGTTCTCGAGCTTCACGACCGCCTCCTCGAGCAACTCTTCGAGCTCCCAATCTTTGTTGCGCGCGAGCGCAGCCAAGATGAATAGGATGTCGCCCAGTTGTTTGCACTCGTGTCCGGTTAAATT
>MHLS01000033.1:47542-61071 GCA_001819095.1 Candidatus Lloydbacteria bacterium RIFCSPLOWO2_02_FULL_54_12 | reverse complement strand
TACGGATCGCCGACTCCAGTTCGGGTGTCCTTCCTTCCATTGCGATCTTCACAAATCCCTCTTCGCCGAGCTTCTCCCTGATGCACATCGCCGTCTGCGAAGGAAATTGACCCATGAAATTCATCATTTGTGCCTCGGGCGAAGGGGGAGGCGGCATACCGACCGGAAGCGTCGTCGGCGCAATCGGCCTTGCCTCTAGTCCCGAATTCGGCGGCGTCATTCCCTGTGGAAACTCCCCTGTCGGCGGATATTCGTATCCCCCCTCTTGCGCGGGCCTGAAACTCTCGAAGCATGCGCGCATCGCCTCACCCATCTCGGGACCAGGCATGATCTCCCCCCGTTCTATGCCTTCGAACCGCTCACCAAGTTTTTCTTTAAGACATGTTTCTATCTCCGGCGGCGCACTGCGCAAGAAACTCTCCAGTCTCCGCTCGTTCGGCGGCATCATACCACCTTCCCGCATTTCCCCCGAAACACCCCAGCCGTTGCTCCGCTCGAACTCCACTTGCTGGAAGCACACGCGGAACGTGTCGGCCATCTCCGGCGTCGGATCAACCTTCCCCGATCTGATCCCCTCATATGTCTCGCCGAACTTCTCTTTGAGACATGCCTGAACTTCCGCGGGTGCCTCAAAGAAGAGCTCCTGCGGCCGATGGTCGGCACCGAACTTCTCGAAGCAACCGCGCACGCGTTCGCCGATATCGGGACCCGGAACGAGCTTCCCCGACTGAATGTTCTCGATGACGTTCGCACCCAAGGTCGAGGCGAGGCACTCCGCCACTTCCGCCGGTGCGTTCTCAAGACCCTGACGCATACGCACCCATCCTTCTTTCATCTCACCCAACTCTTTTTCGGGAATAAGCCCGTTCTCTTGTGCAAATTTGAAACAGGTCTCCTGATTCGCGGAGTTGTTACAGAAGGCGTCGCACGACTCTCGCGAGGTACAACCGCCTGGGCCGCCCTTACTCATGAATTTCCGCGCACGGTCTACTTCTTCTTTTTTCATAATACCGACCTTCTCGCCGAACGTGACGCATTCCTCCATGTGCCCCAGCGCTTCGCAGTACGCCATGCACGCATCCTTGTTCGTACAACCGCCCGGCGTTTCTCCTTTCTGTGCAAGTTCGCCAAGGCGCTTCAGATTCTCAAGGGTCATTTTCTGGGACGACCCATCTTCTATTTTCATTTCGCCCACATCACCGGCGCCGAGGCCTGCGCTTTCCACGAATTGGTAACACTCTTCTGCGTGTGCAAAGTTATTACAATATGCTTCGCAGGATGGCCGCGACGTACAGCCGCCGGGCATCGTGCCTCCTTCTTTCAAATAGGTGCGGATCTTCTTGCCGCGCTCATACTCTTCACCCTTGAACCCCTCCGCCTCCGCGAAACGCACACACTCGTCGAGATGCGTGACATCCTCGCAGTAAGCGTTACAACTCGCGGGAGACGTGCAGTTACCGGGCGTCTTGCCCTCCTTCATCCGCCTGCTGAACTGCTCGGAGCGATCCGCCTCTTCTTTGTTCATGAGCCCGTGCGCTTTTGCGAACACGATGCACGCATCCATATGCTCGGCCAATTCACAATAGTCGTGGCAGGCTTCTTTGCTCGCGCAATTCCCGAGGTCTTGGACGGGGAAGGTGATGCCCAAGGGCGCCGCGCTGCTTTGCGCGAATGCGATCGCCCCTCCAACGAATAATCCCGCGACACAAAGCGCAACAGCGACACTTCCCTTTATGCGACCGCTTGTCATATTATAGTGTGAGCGTAAGGATACTAAAAAGGATTCTTATATGCGTCTTCGAGCGGATTCGCCGTCGGATCCGCCTCGGGGAGCTTGTCTTCAAGGGGATTGTTCGCTTTCTCATAGAGCGTCCCGCCGAGACTCTCTTCGTAAGATGCCGATGTTTGAGGTGGCATGGCGACCGAGGCCTTGGGTTGTGCAAACTCAATCGGCGAGAAGACGCCATCCATATAGAGGAACCCCAAAACACCCAAGAGAATGAGTGCTACACCCGCAACAATAAAGACGGGCGCCTTTTCTCGAACAATATGGGATGCGAATATATCTTCGGGCATAGGCGGTCGCCACGACGGACAACCATATTCCAGTATAGCGAACAATCGCTTTGAGGGCTCGGCGTAATGCACAGCACCCCGCCCGGACGCTACTCTTCCTCGCCGACGGTGCTATACTTCGGTCATATCATCTCCCCTCTCTCCTATGGCGCCAAATAAGAAAATTGCGATTGGATGGTTCTCCTTCTCGTGCTGTGAAGATTCGACGATCGTCTTCAGTGAACTCTTGAACGACCACTGGAAAGAGTGGAAGGAGCTCTTCGACTTCCGGCACGTGAAGGTCTTGAAATCAAACAACATCATGGACGCGTTCGACATCGCGTTCATCGAAGGCGCTATCGCCTCGCCGGAGCATGTGGAGCGCATCAAAGACATCCGGAGCCGCACAAAAAAGTTGGTCGCAATCGGCGCATGCGCGGTGACGGGACTCCCCGCGGGACAACGCAACAATTTTACCAAAGAGCAGAAAGAGCGCATTGCCTTTCTGGTCGAACGCTTCGGCGCGCTTCCCGAAGTGAAGACCGTCGCGCAGGTTGTTCAAGTCGATGCATCGGTCCCCGGTTGCCCCATGGACGAGAAGAAATTCCTCGAAGCCGTGACCGCGCTCGTCACGGAGCTCCGCCCCGAGCTTGCACAACCTTCACCTGCGCACGCCTAACGCACACGCCATGCATACCTTTAATCTCGACATGGAGCACATCACCAAGATCGAAGGTGACGCCTCGATCTCGGTCAAAGTGGAGAATGACAAGGTGACCGACGTGAAATTCCGCACCATCGAGTACAAGCGCTTCTTCACGGAAGCAATGCGGGGGAAGTCCGTCATGGCGATACCGGCACACCTCTCGCGCATCTGCGGCACCTGCTCAAACGCGCACATCATGGCGGCGATTGAAGCGTGCGAGGATGCCTTGGGACTTCAGCCGAGCGAGCAGACGGAAGTGCTCCGCGCCTTGACCATGCACGGGCTCATCGTGCGCGACCACGCGCTCCACCTCTATCTCTTCTCGCTTCCCGACATCTACGGCAAGGATTCCTTCCTCGACTTCGACGAAAGCGACCCCGACCAGCACCAGATGCTTCACGATGGCTTTGCCATCAAAGCGGCGGGGAATTTCCTCGCCACGCTCATCGCGGGCCGGAGCGTCCACGCGACCTACCCCATGATCGGCGGATTCCTCCACTTCCCCGACAAAGTCGGCATCGATGAGGCCGTGAAAAAACTAGAGGAAATCCGTCCTGCAGTCTTGCGCATCATCCAAAAGTTCAAGGACCAGCCATTCCACTTCGACCGGAAGACGCATTATATGGGCCTCGTACCGGACGGGAACTTCGGCTACATCAAGGGGTTCGTGAAGACAAGCACCGGCAAAGTGTACAACGAGAAAGAGTATCACCATCTTCTCCATCACGTCGTCCTCCCCTACTCCCAAGCATCGGCGTACGACTACGAAGGCGAGAGCTATCTCGTGGGCTCCTTGGCCCGCATCAATATCGCGAAAGAGAAACTTCACCCGAAGACGAAAGAGTCGATACCGGAAGTGCTCGCGCTCTTCCCGTCGACGGACATCTTTCACAACAACTTGGCGCAGGCGATCGAGATCCTCCACTCCGTCGACGAGGCGGTCGACATCTTGACCACGCGCATCTTCACGCCGGAACCTCTGAAAAAAGCGCCCAACCGCGACGCCGTCGGTATCGGCGTCGTCGAAGCACCGCGCGGTACCCTCTACCACAAGGTCGTCCTCGGTGCGGACGGCGTCATCAAAGAGGGGGAGGTCATCGTTCCCACGGGACAGAATCAGATCAATATCGAACAGGATATCGGGCGGTTGATCGACGGGTTGATCGCAAATGGCGTGGAACGGGAGAAAATGCCGTTCGAGATGGAAAAGTTGATACGGGCGTACGACCCGTGCATGTCCTGCGCGTCGCACTTTCTCAAGGTGGAATGGAAATAAATATCTTTTCTTCCGGCACCCAACCGTCGGTGAAGCGCGGGGTGCTTCTTTTCGCAACGCTTGTCGCGGTCAATGTCGTCCTTTGGGTCGCACTACTTGCGCTTTCATGGGAGACCCCGCTTCTCCTCGGACTCTTTGCGCTCGCTTGGGGACTCGGGCTTCGACACGCGATGGATGCGGACCATATCGCCGCCATCGACAACGCGACACGACGCCTTCTTTACCGCGGCAGGCCCTCCGTCGGCGTCGGTTTCTTTTTTTCGCTCGGCCATTCGACGGTCGTCCTTTGCTTCACGGCGGCGATCGTCTTCGCCGTCTCGTCCGCTCTCACCGACATCGCCGCCTTCCGCGAAACGGGGGCACTCATCGGCGGAACGGTCTCCTCGCTCTTTCTTCTTGGGATCGGCACCGCGAACCTCTTCGTCCTCCGGCAACTTTTTCGCGCACTGAAAGACGTCCGCGCGGGGAAAGAGAACACTTACCACGGACACCTGCATTTAGGTGGACCCATCGAGAAGCTCTTTCGCCCGCTCGTCGCTCTGGTCGATCGGAGCCCGAAGATGTATTGGATCGGACTTCTCTTCGGACTCGGCTTCGACACGGCAACCGAGGTCGGACTTCTCGCGCTCTCCGCACTCGCAGAGGAGTCGATCGACACGTGGATGATTTTCCTCCTCCCGCTTACCTTTGCGGCGGGTATGACGCTCGTCGACACCCTAAACAGTCTCATGATGCTCGGTATCTACTCATGGGAAGGTCTCGAGCCGGAACGACGCCTCTCCTACAACCTGAACGTGACCGCGCTCTCGGCATTCTCCGCCCTCGCGATCGGTGGCGTCATCGGGACACGACTTCTTGGTGAATACGCCGGACTCTCGGGCGGCGTCTTCGCACTTGTCGGAGACCTTCCAATCGACACCCTCGGATACATATTGGTCACACTCTTCATCGTAAGCTGGGCATCTGCGTTCATCAGTTTCGGAAAAAAAGCGGGCACAGACCGGAGCGGGAACGCTTAATCCGGAAGGATTTTCTCCAATTCGGAGACAACGGCGGGGAGTGCGGCGTCCGCGGAAAGTTCGGGGGGCACACCAATGACGATGACACGGCCCAGCTTGCCGAGCTTCGCGAGATAGCGGAGGTTGAAGAGCGCATCGAAATCATGCATCGAGACGGTGGGCGCGGCGGTGAACACGTCGATCCCCTCGAAGATACGCACGTCCCGAATGCCGACGACGGTGTCGATGACGACGAGCGGATCCGGCGGCTCCCACTCCTCGTTCGGATCGAGGAAAAGGAAACTGACGTCCGAAAATCGTTCCCGAAGCGAAGGGAGAAGACGGATCGGGAGAGAGTCCGCCGGAAGTTCGGGATTGCCGAAGACGAAGACTTGTTTTCCTTTCATATCCAGAGTATAGCAAAGGTTACTTTTGCACGACGCTCGCGTTCCGAGAAACCAAGATCTCACCTTAAAATCCAAATTCTCAAGGAGAGACCTTGGTTCCTCGGAACATGCACATTTTCGCGAGGAGGGTGGTTGTGCTACTATAATAAGCATGAAAATACCTCACACCATCGCCGCGGCGACCGTACTCGCGCTTTGTACCGCCCTCTTCTCGGGGGTGAACAATTTTATCGGTAAGATCGGCGTCACTGCGGTTCCCGACCCCGTGCTCTTTACTACACTCAAGAACGGGCTCGTCGCCCTTCTCCTCATCGCGGCCTTCGTTGCCTACCGCCGCTTCGACGAACTCAAAACGCTTTCGCGAAGCCAATGGATAAAGCTCGGCGCGATCGGCCTGATCGGCGGGTCGCTTCCTTTCGCACTCTTCTTCACCGGACTCTCCATGACAGCGGCACTCAACGGTGCCATCATCCACAAGACGCTCGTCCTCTGGGTCCTCCTCTTCTCGTATCCTTTCCTCAAAGAACGTCTTTCGGTGACTGCACTCATCGGCATCGCCGCGGTCATTGCCGCGAACTACCTCTTGGGCGGCTTCAAGGTCTTTGCATTCGGCATGGGTGAGTGGCTCATCCTCGGCGCGACCCTCCTCTGGGCGGTTGAGAATATTATCGCCAAGAAAGCACTCGCGGGCATCTCGACCTTGACCGTCGTCTCCGCGCGTATGGTCTTGGGCTCGGCGATACTCCTCGCTTTCCTCGTTCTCTCCGGCCGCGCGACACCCGCACTTCAAGTCTCGACCGTCGCATGGGGATGGACGGCGCTCTCCGCAGCGCTTCTCTTCGGCTACGTCACCACGTGGTATGCGGCCTTGAAACGCGCACCCGCCACCTACGTCGCGGCACTCCTCGTTCCCGCGACCTTGGTCACAAGCTCGCTCTCGGCCATCTTCGTCACACACACACTCACAGGAAAACAGCTCTCCGGCATCGTCCTTACCTTCGTCGGCGTGGCATTCCTCTGGCATTACGGGCGCAAACTGACGCTCTCTTCCGACTCCTCAACCAAGCATATTGCCGCACACTCCCAAGCGCGGTAGAAAGGATGTATGGATGCACTCTTGCGCTGTTCGCGGTATGCCTTCGGGCCGAATCGACTGCACTATTGCGGTCCTGCGAAGAACACCGAGATGCGCGACTATATCAACGACGAGACGGCGGATCTGGGGCTCCGTGAGATACTAGAGGATTTCGAGACGATGTATCCGTATCTCCTCCACATCGCCCGGGCGAACAAAATCGACGACCCGCTCAATGACCGCGTCGTCGAAGCGTACTGGGTGGGGAATGAGCTCCTCGATCGCGTCTCGAAGAACGACCTCTACTGGCATCTTGTCGACAACCTTTCACTGAAGAAAAAACTCGGGAAATCTTTCGCGCTCGTCGAAGACAAGATTGCGGGCGGCGCGGTGCCGCACCACTCCTTCCACGTCCTCGACATCTGGAAGCGGACGGGTTTCATCGAACGCGCGCACACGCTTGAGAGCATGGACGAATGCCGTGTCTCCTGGGGGCGCGTCACGGCGGTCGCGGGACCCTCGGTCACCGTCCTCTACGAGCCGCTCCTCTACAAGGACGGGAAACTTACGCTCGGCACCGAAGAACCGCGCGCGCTCACCCGCCGTCTCGAAGCCGAATACGACATCGAACAACTTGCGGTGGGCGACCTGGTCTCAATCCACTGGGGAGTCATCTGCGAGGTACTCTCGCGACGCCAGACCGCCAGTCTGAAAAAGTATACATTGCGCCACATCGCGCTTGCGAATCAAACGATCTGAATATGAACGCCACTATGGCGTGCCGACCGTCGGAGCGTCGGCGGATTTTTTCTTTGCGAGGTAATCACGCATGAATTTCTCCAGTCCGATGTTGCCGGAAACCTTGTGTGCCAGAAGAAGCGGTATCGTTAAGAGCGCGAGGACCGGATTGATGCTCACTGTTCCCGCAAGGAGGAAGCTGAAGTTCATGAGGAGTGCTCCCGCCGCCGCAACGCTCGTGAGTACGCCGAAGATGAGTCCGAGGCCCGCCGCGATCTCCCCGAAGGTGATCAAATATGACCACAAGACGGGGGCCGTCCCGACACAATTCTCCAAGAACCAGCCGTACCAGACGGTCACGTCCGGATGCGCCGCTGATTTGCCCGCGAGCGTAAGCCCTTCCGCCGTCTTCCCCAAGGCACCCGTCACAAATCCCGTCATTGCCGTACCCGCCTTCTCGCCGATCCAAACGCCCGCCGGATTCACCATTTTCTCGTATCCCGCATGCGCCCAAGTCCAGCCCAAATAGAGCCTCACGATAAGCCACAGCCACTGGCTATTCGGATGAGTAAAGAGGAGCGTCTTATATCCCGCCAAACGATCGACAAATGCGTTCATGTTGTTTGTTTTATTAATAACATCTCTAATAAACTTCTGCTTGATCGGTTTTCAATGAGAGGGCTTTCGTAAATACAAGGTCCAACCTTGGGGACTCATTCTTAAGGTCGGACCTTGTATTTGTCGGCAACCTTAAGCCGGTGTGATTCATTCCACCGCACGAAAGAGGTCGGGGCGCTCGGCGCCTTCGACCACGAACTCCCCGACCGCACCTTTATCGATCGCACGTGGAAGTGCGTGATCGACCAAGAGCAATTTCCCAGGTACTTCCATGGTCATCTCGACCACCGCCGAACCGCCGGCGGGAACGAGCGTCGTCTGGACATTTCGATGCGGGAGAGAAACAATATCGCCCTCGGGATAGAGTTTGTCGAAGATCCCGCCGATGACGTGGAAGTTCGACGGAACGAACGTGCCGACGCCGAAGAAGATGCGCACCGTCTCACCCGTCTTTGCTTTGAGTGCGCGATCACCCGTAAGCGAACCGACGCGACCGTTAAAGACGAAATACTCCGGATGCTCCATATCGAGTTTGTCTTTGTCGAATTCCTGAAGGCCTTTTGCGCCGAATTTTCCGCTTGTGTAGAGTTCACCTTGCATGACGTAGAACTCGCGGTCGACTTTGGGAAGTCCCGCTTTCGGCTCGACCAAAATGAGGCCGTACATCCCGTTCGCAATATGCGTCGGGATATGGGGCGATGCGCAGTGGTACACGTAGAGGCCGGGACGTGTCGCCTTGAATGAGAAGGTCTTGGTCTCGCCGTCTTTCGCCTGCGTCAATACCGCTCCTCCTCCGGGCCCCAAGACCGAGTGAAGATCGACAGAGTGCGTCGCGTGCGCGTTCGCAACGGGGGCCGCTATCGGAGCGTGTGCATCTGCCTCTTCTGCATGTGCGTCCTCATCGGCGTGGCCCGGAGAAGCGTACGCAACTTGGACACCGAACGGACCCGAAACGGCAAAATCAAGTCCGCCGAGCGCGGCATGTGAGTGCCCTGCGGGGTTGTGAAAGAGCGACACTTCGACCGTGTCTCCCTCCATAACGCGCAGAAACGGTCCGGGAACTTGTTGGTTGTAGGTCCAATATTCATACGTCACACCGTCGGCAAGTTCTCCTTGTACGGCGATCGCTTCAAGTGCAAGCTTCACCGTCGTGTTTTCTTTGCGCGTAATGGGGGGTGGAAGGTCGTCCGGCGCACGGCCGATCTCGGAAACTACGGGAAGCGAACTCCCTCCAGCAGACATACGATCGCCTGCATTCTCCGCAGGATGAACACTCGGAGACAATGTGTATTTGTACGTGAAACCGACGGCGAGAAACGCCAGTATGATCCCGATGATTGTCCAGAATTGTTTCATAGGTTAGACACCGAGCGACAAGCGAGTCGCCCTTCGAAGACCTTCGTTCGTGGTTCCATGTTTACTTTCTAAAAATCATTGTAATAGATGCGCGGATCTTTGCCTTTTTCAAATTTGAGTAATGACATAACGCGCGGCTTGAGTCTAAATGCAGTGTATCCACCGCCTTTTGCGAGGACAGCAAGCGGCCACTGGAAAATATCTCCCAACTTGATCTTCTCGACAAGTTCCCAAAATAGTCCGGGTGCAATATGGTCATCGAACTCCGCGTCACCCCGAACCTGAACCGTAGTGATCTCTGGCCCGAAGCCGACGACAATCGCAACATGTTTGTTCTGTTTGATGTGCTTCACTTTTTGAGAATTCTTCGCGGTAAAAAAGTGAAAGGTGAAATCATCGTCAACAAGAAAGTACATCGGTGCCGCCTGCGGTTCGCCGGTGACTGAAGCCGTTGCAAGAACCGCCGTTGAGTGTCCGCGAAGAAACTCAAGTGCGAATTTTTTGTCTTCCTCTTCCATCGGTACATATGTGGCGTCGTCAAACACAGTATTATTTTTACTGCCAGTAATCGAGCTGAACATTTTTTGCCGTCGAGATGGGGTGAAAGCGACGACAAGAAACAAAGTGGCAAAACGACCAAGTGGTGGCCATCGCGTGACTCTATACATTCATTATATAAGAGGGGGCACTCATGCGCGAGGAAATTCCCCACAGAAAAAATACAAGACGGAACCCGCCTTAGGCGGATTCCGTCTTGTATTTGTCGTACTTATTGCGCTTTCCCCTCTTTGGCCGCGGCGCTTCTCGACTGACGATTCGGGCAGTTTTCTTTGAAACACAGCAATTTTTCCTTCGGTTCGCCGTGAAAGCTGGTCAAACTCCCGCACCCGCGGCATTTCACTTCCACTTCACTGTCGACCAAAATCCCCTTGAAGAGGAGCTTGTTGCATGCGGGACAGCGGTGTTCTTTGTAGAGCATGAGCGTAGAGTGTCATTACAGTATCACACCGAACGCGGTCCCGTAAACAATTCCGACCGTCACGCCCGTCAAACTCGGGGGTGCGTCACTCTGCCGGAAGAGCACGGAGTGCGTGTCTTTCTTTGTTGTGCCAAAAGCGATAGAAAAGGAGTTTCATTCCCTCCGACGAAGCAAAGTAGAAGAGCACGAGGAAGAAGAGGGCCGTAAGGTGCTCCGTGTTCGGCGCGATGAAACCGAACAGTCGCTGTGCCGTGGGTATGAACGGAAGCGCGATAGTGAGCACGAGGACTAGAGAGGAAAGTGCAAGTACGGTCGTGCTCGGGCGTTTTGCACGCCAGAACGGAAGCGCCGTCCTGATGGAAAAGAGGAGAACGAGTTCCGTCAAAACACTTCCCACGAACCACATCGTCTGGAGCACCTCTTTTTCATACTGCATGAAATAGCCGAAGAACGCGAAATCGAAGAGCGTGGAAACGACGCCCAAGACGATCGCAATGGCCGTCAACTCGCCGATCTGGTATCCGCGCGGCTTCTTGAGTTCGCTTTCGTCGACCTCGTCGGCGGCGATCGCGATCATGGGAAAATCCGAAAGCAGATTGAGCAGAAGTACTTGTATCGGAAGCATCGGAAGGAACGGGACGAAGAGAGAGGCGAAAGCGAGCGCATAGAAATTCCCGAAATTCGACGCAAGTGTTGCGCGGATATATTTGATCGAATTCGCGAAGATCTTTCTCCCCTCGCGGATGCCGTCAACGATCACCTCAAGCGACGGATTGAGAAGCACGATGTCCGACGCATCCTGTGCGATGTCCGACGCACCGGAGACCGCGAGTCCGACATGTGCCATCTTGAGCGCGGGTGCATCGTTGAATCCCTCGCCGAGAAAGCCCACGAGATGCTGTTTCTCGAGGAGTGCAATGATGGCGTATTTCTGGAGCGGCGTCGTGCGCGCAAAAACATCATAACGCTCCACCGCAAGCGCTTTCTCCTCCGAGTTAAGAAGATCGAACTCTTCTCCGGAGAGAACAGCGTCGTGCGCAGAGATCACCCCCGCCTCGTATCCGACCCAGCCCGCCACTTCCTTGGAATCTCCGGTAATAATCTTCACCCGGACACCGAGGCGCTTCGCGTCACTTAACGCCTCCCTGCTCGAGGACTTGAGCGGATCGGCAAAGGCGATCATGCCGAGCACGCGGATACGCTGTTCGTCTTCTTCGCACAGGCATTCGTGTCCTTTTTTCGGCATCGCTTTCCAGCCGATAGCGAGCACGCGACACCCCTTTTTCCCCTCTTCTTCGGACCATATTCTTGCATCCTCGGGCATCTTCTTTCCACTCGCGGCATAGACCGCCTCCGGTGCGCCACGCATGACCAAGAGATACTTCCCTTCAAAAGTGACGAAAACGCTCTCTTTCTTGCGCACGGGGTCGAACGGGAGCTCATCGATGCGCTCGAGTCGGCCGAGCGAAGCGGCCACATCCGCCGGAGCGTACGCCAAGAGCGCTTTGTCGAAAACACCGTTCTGTGTCCCGCCGGCACCAACCTGTGAGCGCGGTGCCATGAGCGCGTGCGTAAGCACCGCTCGCTCGTCGCCCCAGACACTACGTACCGAAAGATGATTTTCCGTTATTGTTCCGGTTTTGTCCGTACACAATACGTCAATACTGCCGAGATCCTCGATCGCGGAAAGGCGCCGCGGCACGACTTGTTTCTTTGCAAGCGTGAGCGCACCGCGCGAAAGGGCGATCGTCGTCACCAAGGGAAGGGCTTCGGGGATCGCCGATACGGTGAGTGCGATGGCGAAGAGGAGGAATGCACCGAAGCCGACCTCTTCTCCCTGAATGACCGCGTGGAGGAGGAACACGATCGGCACCGTCGCCAGAATGAGTTTGAGGATGAACTTGCTGAAGTGGCTCACGCCTTCCTCAAATGCGCTCGGACTCTCCGCCTCACGCATTATTCCCGCAATGGTCCCGACTTCCGTGTCATCTCCCGTGGCAAAGATGAGCACCTCGGCGTCACCGGAGAGGAGCGTCGTTTGGGAAAAACCGATATTCGTCGAGCCGAAAAAATCCGTGGGCGCCGTAAGCAGCGCGACCGCCTCCTTGGCAACAGGAACGCTCTCTCCCGTCATCGGCGACTCGTCGACCGTGACGCCGTCCGCGCGCAGGAAATATCCGTCCGCCGGTATCATGTCTCCGGCATCAAGCAGAAGGACATCACCCGGCACGATGTCGCGCACGAAGAGTGTGATCTCCTTCCCGTCGCGGCGCACACGCGTCGTGCGGAGGACGAACCGCTTAAGGAGCTGAAGTGCGTTCTCCGCGTGGTACTCCTGAAAGAACCCGAGCCCTGCATTAATAAGGAGGAAGAGAAAAATGACGGCGCTATCTAAATGCTCGCCAAGGTAGAGCGCGATGAGCGAGGCCGCAAGAAGGAGGTAGACGAAGGCGGAACGGAACTGGCGAAAGAGTATCTCCCGCCATGAGACCTTCCCGCCGGAGAGCTCGTTCTTCCCGTACCGAGAAAGCCGCAGGGTAGCCTCGCCCTCCAAAAGACCCCCCTCGCCGGAGGAGAGGCGCGCGAATGCTTCTTCCTTGTTATCAAGCGCGATCTCTTTGAAGGTACACCGATCCATTCCCCCATTGTAACATTTCTCCGCTCAACCGGCGGCTCATGGAGTCCCTTTGCCGGTCTTCCCCCATGTCCTCCTCACGAACGTAAGGTCGGCTCAACGCGCTTCAAGAGGACCGCATTCGTCGCAACAACGATCGACGAGAGAGACATAAGTAGGGCCGCTACTTCCGGACGAAGCGACCAACCGAGCGAAGTATAAAAGACGCCCGCCGCGATCGGTATCGCGAGCACATTATAGATAGCCGCCCAGAACAGATTCTGCTTCATCTTGCGCACCGTCGCCCGCGAAAGACGGATGGCGGCGACAATATCGTACGGGTCGGACCGCATGAGGACGATATTCCCTGTTTCGATCGCCACGTCAGTACCCGCGCCAATAGCGATACCGATGTCCGCCTGTGCCAAAGCGGGTGCGTCATTCACGCCGTCGCCCACCATCGCGACGAACTTTCCTTCCTCCTGCAGTTTCTTCACGAAACTTGCTTTCTCCTCCGGCAGGACCTCCGCGAACACGCGACCGATGCCGAGCTCCGCTCCGACCGCCTCCGCGATCCGCTTGTTATCCCCTGTGATCATTGCCGTTTCAATACCCAGCTTCTGTAATTCCGCCATCGTTTTTTTTGACGTTTCGCGCACGGCGTCGGAAATGCCGACGAGTCCGACGGATCGGCCGTCGACGGCGAC
>MHLS01000033.1:31523-47521 GCA_001819095.1 Candidatus Lloydbacteria bacterium RIFCSPLOWO2_02_FULL_54_12 | reverse complement strand
TTCAGTTCACCCGCCTCAACACCACGATCGCGAAGCAGTCGTTCGGTGCCGACGAGGACATGTTTCCCGTCGACGGTCGCTTCAAGCCCGAGTCCCGAAAGCGAACGAAAATTTTCCGCCGCGGAAAGAACAATATTCCTCTTTTTTGTCTCCGCAAGAATCGCCGTCGCGAGCGGATGGTTCGACTTTGCTTCAACACTTGCGACAAGGTGGAGGACCTCATCCTCCGAAATATCTCCGGCAGAAACAACCTCGGTCACTTTCGGCTTCCCCTCCGTCAAAGTGCCGGTTTTATCAAGCACGATGGCGGTGATCTTTGATGCCCCTTCGAGCGTCGTCGCGTCCTTGATGAGTATGTTCAGTTTCGCGCCGAGCCCCGTCCCCACCGCGACCGCCGTCGGTGTGGCGAGTCCCAAGGCATCCGGACAGGCAATGACGACCGCCGCGATAGCAAAGGTAAGCGCGACGACGAATGACGACTCCGCAAAAACATACCAACCGACAAAAGCGAGAACGCCGGAGCCGACCGCAAGAATAACGAGCCACGATGCCCATTTATCCGCGATGCGCTGACCGGGCGCTTTGGAATTCTGCGCCGTTTCCACCATTCTAATGATGGACGCGAGCACGGTGTCCGCTCCGACTCGGGTCGCACGAAACTGCACTGATCCGTTCTGGTTCACCGATCCGCCAACCACCTTATCTCCGACTTTTTTTGGAACAGGGAGTGATTCGCCCGTCACCAGTGCCTCGTCGATCGCCGTCTCCCCGAGCGTGACCTCGCCGTCAACGGGAACTTTGTCGCCGGGCTTCAAGACAACAATATCTCCGGGAACGACCTCTGCGCTCGCGACTGTCGCTTCTTTCCCGTCACGTAATACCCGCGCCTGCGGAGGCACAAGGTCAAAAAGTGCGCGCAATGAGTCGGATGTACCGCGACGCGACTTCATCTCCATCCAATGCCCGAAGAGCACGAAGGTGACGAGCATCGCCGCCGCCTCGTAGAACGCTTCTCCGGTGTCGTAGAACGAGAGCGCGATGCTCCCCAGATAGGCCGCGAGGACTCCCGTCGCGATCAAGACGGCCATGTTCAACTTGCGCGCTTTAAGGGAGTAGTACGTGCCGGTAATGAAAATAGATCCCGTCCAAAATACTATCGGCGTCGTAAGGAGAAAGAGGAGCAGTTCTTTTGGAATGGGCGACGGAAGCGAAATGTTGAACAACATCTCACCCATCGGCGAGTAGAGGACAATGGGAACAGTGAGCCCGAGCGAGACAAAGAACCGCCGACGCATATCAGCCTCCATTTCCTTCGCCATCATAGGGTCCGTCATCGCACGCTCATGGTCCGCATGCGACCCGCCTGCGCCGTGGCTACGGCGGGCAGGCATTTTGGACATATCGTGTCCCACATGCGCTCCAGTATGTTCCGCTTGGACCTTCGCTTGCGGAATAAGCTCCATTCCGCAAGCAGGGCATCGCCCAGATGCGTCCTTTTCGACCTCCGGATGCATCGGACAGACGTAGAGAGTTTCCGGTGAACCGTGGTTGTGGTTATTCATATTTTTATTTCAACGCATTCAATAAACATACTTACAAACTTGAGTATGTAGGGATGTTTATTGTGTACTCCACCGAAACGAACGTTCGGGGACTCCGTCGACATTTGTTATCTTTAACTCGACAAAAGGCGGCGTCGGAGTTATCGCCCTGAAGACCAGCACTCCCTCGCGGTGGTGGCCGCCGGGTCCGGCTCCTTCCCATGCGACGGGTTTGTAAACATTTCCTTTCTCGTCGGAAAGTGTGGCGGAGAGCATAAGGTCTTGGTCAAGTGAGCCGGAATGCGTCTCGAATACGACTCCGAATCTCCACTCCAAAACGTCGCCTCCAAAGGCCTGTGGTGTGACTTTCACCGTAACTCCTCCTTGGTCGTCGGTCTTCACCTCCCACCCCGTCTCTGTCGGTCGCGTCGTGTCCGCACTTTGGTCGACATTCTTGGCGCCTTGCTCCATGCCGAAGAAAAGGTAGGCAAAAAGCGCGATGATGAGGACGGGTAATATATAGATGAGGTATTTCATTCTTTTTTTATTTTACTGATTCTGTTCGCCATATATCCGATGCCGGCAATATTTGAGAGGATGCCAACCCAAAAGAGGCCGACCTGATACTGTGCGACGAATGCCATGAGTCCGGTCACTCCGAGGATGGGCACGAGGTTCACTAAATAGTGCGCGCAACAGGAAACCATCGCCACACCGGATGTGGTCCCCGATACGCCGACCACCTTGCCCATACCCGCCCCGCTCTGCACGAGATTTTTAATGTGCTGGTACAAGGCGACCTGCACCCCGAAACCCACCACCAGACTGACGACGAAATACCAATAGGCCGCGAACTGGCTTTGTGCGAAACTCCAGCCCGAAACCATAGTCAATATCGCAAAATACGCGCCAAGCAGTAAGAGCGCCGCTCCTAGCCCGTAGCCGATAGATTTTTGATCTATTTTTTGCATAGTTGTTTTATTTACCACAAATTTATTTTTAGTGGTCTAATCCCTGTCGCTCAACTTGCGCTAGGACTTTTTCAACAAGAGACAGTATGTGCTGAAATAATTTCTGGTGACCAACACTGTTCGGATGTAATCCCTCCTCCAAATCACCCTCCAATATTAGGTTGCTGACCGAGGCAAAAGGAAGATTCTCAAGTAATGCCACTTTCTGGATAATTTTATCATACTGTTCGATGGTTCTATTCGCATAGGACTTACCTTTAGAACTATATGGGTATGGTTGCACTAATTTTTCATTCACGCGAGTCAGTCCAACAAGAATCACTTTTTTCGTATAACTCTTTGCCTGAATTACCAACTTACGGAGATTGTTCTCAAACTCTCCAGTGGGCACCAATACGTCGGCCTCACTCCCCATGTAGGCCGCATCGTTTATGCCAACCGCAAGCACAACAATGTCCGGCTGGATGCTCTTTGCCTCTACGGCGAAACGTTCGAGCAGATTCCTTGACGTATCCCCGCAAACACCACGCGCGTACGTGTGATGCCACTCCGAGTTATTTTTTTCAGCCTGCTCTGAAAGATACCCTCGAAGGCGAGTGGCCCAGCCCGATCCGCTCGCATCAACTTCTCCATATACTATGCTGTCCCCCCAAATCCCAATTATTGCCATAAGAAAGGTTTATTCGACGTCATTTTGCATCTAAAAGACTGGAATTGTGCATCCAGACCATGTACGCGCCGAAGACGGCCGAGAAGACGAGCACGTAGAAGGCGCCGAGTGCGACCGATCCGCCACTTCCCCAGACGAAGCCGGGGAGCGTTTCGAAAAGCGCATGGTGCAGGTCGACCGCACGGGGCGTACGCCCGAGCGGAAGATAGCCGCCCAAGAGACACAAGAAGTAAGCGACCTCGCCACCGAGAACACATTTTACAATATATGATTTGAACGTAAGCATATTAATTCATTGTGAGCGAATAAATCTATATCTCCAAGTAAATCGTCCCGTCGAGCAATTTTATCTCGTAGGGAGCCAGCTTCGGACCCGCCATGCCCGGAGTGCCGCTCGGCATACCGGGAAGCGTAATGCCTTTGATAGCGGGCTTCTCGGTGATGAGTTTTTTCACCGCCTCGATCGGCACATGTCCCTCGACGACATAGCCGTCGATGATCGAGGTATGGCAACTGGAGTGTTCAGGCGATATGCCATGTTCCGTTTTGATCTCGGCGAGGCGGCGGTCGTCCACCATCTCAACGGTGACATTCGCACCTTGGCGCTTGAGTTCCTCGATGTACCCGCTACAGCATCCGCAGGTCGGCGACTTGTAGACCGTCGCGACTGCGCCGATAAGCGACCCCTCAGCCGGAGCGAGTGGCATACTACCCGCCTCCGGATTCGCAAGCACAGTAAGCACGAGAGCGGAAAGCACGCCGACAAATAGACCGGCCTTGAGCGACTCGACCTTGTCGCGACGGAAAAGGAACATTCCGCCCCCCGCAAACACCCCCAGAACGACGGAAATGCCGATAAGCGCCCACGGATCCCCCCAGATCGCCGCCATCCGCTCGTCGAGAGCGTAAGCGCCGTGAGCGAAAACTGCGATAGGAAAGATCCCGAAGAGGAGAGCAAATAAGAATGACTTTTTCATTTTGATGTGATTATAGTTTTGTTCCGCAGTGGCTTCTCTTGTGTGTCTTCATCATATCACCACCTCTTCAAGCACCTCGACCCCGCGCTATCTGCCGATCAGAGAGGGGGTCATCAGAATCCCGACGAGGACTCTTTGCTCACGTGTAATACCGCCTTTTTGCCGAAGCGATAGAACAAGGCGGGTGTGAGAAAGAGCGAAATGATCGTTGACGAGACGAGCCCCCAGAAGATCACGACCGCGAGCGGATTTAACATTTCCTTCCCCGGTTCGTCGCCGTTGAGGAGAAGCGGTATCAAGGCGAGCGCGGTCACGAGCGAAGTCATAAGAACCGGCGTCACGCGATCAAGCGTCGCTTGGACGATCGTTTCGAGCGAGAACGGCCGGCCTTCATCACGCACCAAGGCGAGCGCGCGGCCGATCAGGAGAATGCCGTTCCGCGATACTATCCCCGCGAGTGAAATGAAGCCGACCATGTGCGCAAGATTCACCGTGCCTCCCGTCGCCCAGATCCCCAACATGCCGCCGATCGCGACGGTGGGAACATTCGTAAGGATGATGAGGAGGATCGGGATCGATCGGAATGCGCGGTAGAGGATGAGCACGATCATCGCGAGTCCCGCAAAAAAGACGATTGGGAGTCGCCGCGTGCTTTCTTTCTGACTTTGGTAATTTCCCTCGAACGACAGCGTCACGCCGACGGGAAGTTTTCCCGCTTCGAGCACGGCCTTCGCGGCGCCGACCTCTCCGACAATATCCTTACCCGCATAATTCGCCGAGACGACAAGCGTACGCTTTCCTCCCTCATGGTCTATGCTGTTGCGCCCGCCCTCGACCCGGATATCGGCGACGCTTCCCAACGACGCGGCACCAGAATACGGGAGCGCAAGATCGCGCAAAGAAGTCATGGTACCCTTCGATTCCGCGTCAAAACGTAGGACGACATCAACGGGCGCCGAGCCGAGCCGCACAGCCCCCAAGGTGTCGCCCATCAATCCCATCTCGAGGTCATTTGCCACCTCCCCCGAGGAGAGTCCGCTTTCCGCCACCCGATTGCGATCTATGTAGACGCGAAATTCCGGCACTACGGTGTTCTGCTGAATGCGCGGGTTGGTAATTCCCTTTTGCTTCTTTAACTCCGCGAGTACCATCTTCGCCGCCTCGTCCATTCGCTCCGGATCGTCGCCGAAGACTTTTACGACCACCGGAGCGCGCACGCCGGAAAGAAGCATCTCAACGCGATGTGTGATGGGCTGGCCGAGCGAATAGTCCGCGGAGCCGGCACGTTCGAGCACGCCCTGAATATCCGCGAAGAGACGATCGCGATCGCGTTCGAACCAGCCCTCCTTGAATGCAATCTGTATCTCGCTTGAGTTCGCGGACCCGCCATGCGGATCGGCAGGCGCTCGCCCCGCGATATTCGATACTTGTCTGATCCCCGGAACTTGCAGGAGTGCCGTCTCCAACTTCGTGACGTAATCATTCGTCGCGGAAAGCGCGGTTCCTGGAGGAAGAAAGAGCATCACGACCGCCGAGCCTTCATTAAACGGCGGTATGCCTTCTTTGCCGGCCCCGACATAGAGTCCAACGGTGAGGAACAAAGTGACGATAACGCCTCCGGTGATCAATTTAACGTTCTCCAATGACCAACGGATCCACGGCGTAATCATTTTCTTGATCGCAAGGACAACACGCGTTTCTTTTTCATTCCCTTCAAGCGACCGGTCGTTAAGGAGGAGCGCCGAAAGCACCGGGGTGACGGTAAGCGACACCACCATCGAAGCGATGAGCGACACAAGATACGCGAGTCCGAGCGATGAGAGGAGGCGCCCCTCAAGCCCCGGCACGAAGAAAATCGGAAGAAAGACGACAACAACGAGAAGCGTTGCATACACGATCGAATTTCTGACCTCGACCGATGCGACGCGGATAATATCCTCGTGCGATTCTTTTTTACCTGCTGTTTTCCATACTCGAAGGCGACGGAACACATTTTCCACACCGACGATCGCATCATCCACAAGCGCGCCGACCGCTATCGCGATACCCCCCAAGGTCATCACATTCACCGAAAGACCGAGCCACTTGAACACAATCGCCGTCATCACAATCGAGAGCGGGATCGCCAAGAGCGTGATCGCCGTCGCCCGAGTGTTCCAGAGGAAGACGATAAGAATGAGGATGACAAGGATCGTTCCGTCGCGGAGCGCCTCGGTTACGTTCCCAAGTCCGGCGCGGATAAAATTCTCCTGCCGGAAAAGATCCGGGTGAAGTTCCACTCCATCCGGCAAACTTGCGGCAAGCGAGCGGAATGTTTCGTCGATCGCATCGGTGACCTCGAGCGTTTGCGCATTCGGCTGGCGGATCACGCGGAGAATGACCCCGGACTTTCCGTCGATTGCGCCCGATCCGCGAATTGGACTCGGTCCTTCAACAATGGACGCGATGTCCGCGAGACGGACGACTCCTCCCTCCATGCCGCCACTCTCCCCCATGCCACCGCCAATTCTCGCAATCGCGATCTCGCCAAGTTCCGCGACCTTGCTCGGTGCAACGAGTATGCGGATCGGATACTCTTTCTCTCCTTCGACAAGGATATTCCCGCTTTTGTTGGTGAGCGCCGTTTCTACCTTCGCACGCACATCATCGATCATGATCCCATGGCGGCGCATACGTTCCGCATTGAGATTGACCTGCCATTCCCTGACATCGCCTCCCATGACGTACACATTCGCCACGCCGGGGGTCCGAAGTATCGCCGGCCGTATCGTCCAATCCGCGAGCGTGCGCAGTTCCATCGGCATGATATCGCTCTCATGCGCCGAAACACCGACCCACATGATCTCGCCCAAAAGCGACGTCGAGGGACCGAGCACGGGTTTCACGCCGCGCGGAAGGAGCGCTTGAGCGAGCCGTTCCTGCACCACTTGACGATTGCGCAAGGTGTCGGAGCCCCACGCAAATTCGATGTTGAGGGTCGCTTGCGCGAACGACGCATTGCTCCGTATCCGGTCGATTCCCGGCGCACCGGCGACCGCCGCTTCAAGTGGATTGATGATCAGCCGCTCGACGTCTTCCGCGGCAAGACCGGGACTTTCCGCGAATACCGTCACCGTCGGCTTGTTGATATCGGGAAGAATGTCCACTTTCATCGTCGCGAGACTCCACAAACCAAGGGCGGAGACCGCCGCTGCCGAAAGGAGGACAAAGAATTTATTTCGTAACGACCAAACAATAATGTTGTTCCACATATATGTTGTTTGATTATTCCATTCCCCCCATTCCTGCGTGACCGGCATGCGGATTCGGTGCGGCAGACTTCGCGGAAAGATCATCGTCGTCCGCTTGAGCATTGAGGTCATCGAGTAACATATCTTCAACAATTCCCTGCGACGGTTTCACGATATAGCGATCTCCCGGTAGGAGTCCCGAGTACACCTCGATGTCGGCTCCGACCGTGCGGCCAAGGGTAAGCGCTTGCACATACACCCTGCCGGCCTCGGAGATTGCCCACACATTCGGCTCACCTTTCGCGTTCCACCAGACCGCCGAAAGCGGAGCAAAGAGAGTGTCGTTTTCGGAAGAAGCAATAACTCGGAGAGACGCGCCAATCGGCCAATCTGTCGATTCGAGAAGGAGCGCGTCGGCAACGACCGAACCTGTCTCATCAAGAGCGTTTCCGACACCGATGAGTTTCGCTTCGCGCGCATCCTGCGGAAATCCGGTGCGCACCACGGAAAGCGGCGACCCGATCTCTGGCACCCTCACATTGCCCGGTATCCGCATGCGCACAATGAGCCCGTTCTTTCCCGCTCCGGTTACGATTGCGACCGGCATTCCCGGCTCCACGAACTCGCCGGGCTTCTTGAGAATGCTCGACACAATCCCCCCTTGCGGCGCGACGATTGCTGATCCACCGCCAATCGCGCCCTCTACTGTGCGATATGACGCTTCCTTGGCGACGACATCACCCTCCGCCATGGCGAGATTTTGTTTCAACATCGCGATGTCACTGTCGATCATGCGCAATTGCTCAAAGGACATTTTCTCCGTATCAACCGCCATCAATTCCGTTTCACGGAGCCCATCGGCGGCCATAAGAAATGCTTCTTGATCCTCATGGAGCATGGTCTTCAGGTCGGTCAGTCCCGCGTCGGTCAACATGGCACCGTCGGGAATTGACGCGTCCACAAGTTTGATCACGAGATCAAAATATGCGAGTCCCGATGTAAGCGGGAGGCGATCGGGCGTGTCGAGGTCAGTGAGTACCGCAAAGAGCACCGTGGGATACTGATCGCGCAAGCGCGAGTTCTGCTCACCGATCGCATCCTTGAGCGCGACCGCGGTCCACCGCGCGGGAAGCGTTCCCTGACCGGAGAGCATCATGTAGGTCTTCGCGAGTGAGCCGCGCAACATCGCGCGAATTGTCGCTTTTTTCGCCTCGATCATGGAGAAAGTCGCGCCTCCCGATCCGTCCGTTCCGAGGATCTTCTGCGACGCGGAAAGCGAGCGTTCGATGTTCGCGCGCTGTGCCTCAAGTTGAGCAATGCGCTCCGTTGTGTAAACGCGTTTCGCGACGACATTCGCACGCGCCATACTTGCCATCTTCTCCTCTTCGGCGAGCATCGCCACGGTGTCCGGCATCGACGGAGGTCGCGAGAGCGTACCAAGCACCTCCTCGGCGACGACCCTTTGTCCGATATGCACATTCCACGAGACGATCGTCCCTTCGCGAGACGGCTGCACCGGGATGCTCCGAAGTGAGACAAGTTCTCCCGGCCAAGAACTCCCGACGGACGCCTCGACGGTACCGGTCGCCCCCACCGTGCTTATCTCGATCTCGGGAACGCCGATATCCGTTGGCAATGTTCCGACTATGGCGAGCATGTCTTTGGGCGGCATGTTCACTGCAAACACACCCGCGACGACCGTGACCAGTCCGACGAGGGCGGCAAGCGTTATTTTTTTGTAAGCGACCGCACCTGAAGCGAGTCGCTGTATGTGTTCTTTCATAGAAGTGTTGTTAAGCGAGCAACAAGAAAGACCCGTGATGGGGTCTTGGTGCGACGCAAAAAAAACACTTTCAAAAAGTATTCTCTCTGCGTCGCTCTATGCGAAAGTCGGGCTGGTCTCGGTGAGCGAAAGCCAACTCAAAAGGTCATGTCGTGCGCTCGCGCGGGACCGCCGACGATCCTTCCGTGCGTCGATTGGTATCCGGACAAGGGTGGGAACGAGGGTTCGATAACGGGCAACAAAAATGAACGCGACAAAAAGCGCCGTGAGGGAGAGGAGGAGGCTCAAGAGAGGCGTCCCCGTCACGCTTGTGACCGAAAGATACATTCCCGTGTGGTCAGCATCGGCACTCGGCACGCCACATCCGGTACATGCATCCGTCGACATGACGTGTCCGTTCATGGTCGGCGTACCCGATGAATGCAGGATGGCGGGAGAAAAAACTGACGCGCCAAAAAAACAGTAGGGTACGAGGAGGAGGTAGCCGACGGTGAGTACGAATGCGGTCGATCGCTTCATAGACATGGAAAACATCCTACAATAAGTTTCGTCTTCTTGCAACTCAAGCGAAATTATTTGGTCTTCAGAAGATCGCGGATCTCGGTCAGAAGTTCCGCTTCCGGCGAGCGTTTCGGCGGCGGAGTGGCGGCCTCTTCTTTGCGCTTCAACTTGTTGATCGCCTTGATGACGATGAAGAGGGTGAGCGCGATGATGGAGAAAACGACGACCGCCTGTATGAACTTCCCGTAGGGTATCGTCGCCTCACCGACGGTGAGCGCAAGTCCGGAAAAGTTGATGCCCCCTGTGAGTGCGCCCACCGAGGGCATGACGATGTCACCGACCAGTGAGTCAACGATCTTCCCGAACGCGGCGCCGATGACGACACCGACCGCAAGGTCAATAACGTTGCCTTTGAGCGCAAACTTCTTGAACTCGCTCAAGAATTCTTTCATGAGGTCATCTTACCACGTGCTCCGTCCAAAACAACGCCGCCTAAAGTGACACCAAAAGGTGCGGCATGCCCCACTCACGGGACAAAGACACCGTAAAGTATTGAAAGTGTGGCGGCCACTCCGCCATACACAATGAAATACTTTGCGACCACTCGCGAAGATATCGAAGAGACGAACAGGGCAATGATAACGACATTGAGGAGGGACGAGGCGGAAAGGAATGTCATCAACCCCGCAGTGTGCATTCCGAGATCGGAGAACGCGCCGGCCATGGGGTAGTTTCCGGCGATCGTTCCCAAGTAAAGGAAGAAGCCGAGCAAAAGCGATGTCGACACGCCCCCAAGAAGTCCGCTGGCATAATGGGCGAACATACCCTCCGGAACGAGTACGCGGAAGAGAGCGGCGACTGCGACCCCGACCGTAACGACGAGGAGCATTCTCGCGTGTTTTTTCCACCCGTCGTGATCCTGTGGTGTTTCGGGACGGGAGCGATATGTCACGTTGCTACCTTTCACCATCCACGACGCCACAAAGAGCGCAACGAACACAATGAGCGCGTTCGCCACCGCGAATTTCCATCCGAAGATACTTCCGATAATGGGAAAAGAGTGCAGGTCGTACGCACGCTCGGCGGCAAAGAACGACAGGAGGAGTGCGGGGTGTGCACCTTGGCGCAAGAGTTGCACCGCGAGCGGCAGACCGGAAAGCACGCTGAACGGAGAGACCATCCCGACCAGAAGAAGTGTCGCCACATTGAGCGGTCGGTATTCGCAAAAATATGCCGGAAGCCTTTTCTTGCCGAATCTTTTTTCGACGAAAACAGCAACGACGAGTCCCGCCAAAAACCACGGCAACACCTGACCGGCATAACCGACAAATACTGCCGTAAACTCCGCCATGATGCGTTCAGTGTATCACGACGAAGTGCGCGCAAATCAAAGAAGCCTAACTCAAGCCCAAGTGCCGTGCTCCGCTTATGCGGGCGAGAGAACTCTCCTGTCGCGCGGATAAACCGCAGACCGGCCTTTCGTGAATACCAAATGATAGACCGAAAGATTCTGCTTCGGATGAAAGAAGGTCGCGGCCGAGCCGGCGAGGTACATCTCCCACGTGCGACGAAAGCGCTCGGTGAAGCGCTTTCGGTCGAGCGCGGCGATCTTTTCCCAGTTCTTGCGAAAATCCTCGAGCCAGAGTGCGCAGGTCTTCCCGTAGTGCCACCGGAGATCCTCTTCGTGCACGATGTGGAGGTCATATTTGAACAGCAATTTCGTAAGTTCCGGTATCGACGGTATATATCCGCCGGGGAAGATGTGCTTGGTGATGAGATACTCCGTGAACTGCCGCTTCCCACGCGCCATGGTCGAGATAACGCCGACCCCGCCGGGCTTCAAGGCCGATGCGATGGCGCGGATCCACGACTCGTGACAACGGAATCCCGCATGTTCCATGACGCCGATCGAGACGTGGCGGTCGTAAACTTCCTTTTCATTTTCGAGTTCACGATAGTCTTTTTTGACCACCGCCACCCTTTCGCCCAACCCCTCCTTCGCGATCATCTCCCGCATGATGCGGTTCTGCTCGTCGACCAGCCCGTAGTTGACCACCTCGACGCCGTAATGCTTCGCGGCGTGTACTGCGCCATAGCCCCACCCCGAGCCGACCTCGTTCACTTTCATGCCGGGCTCGAGCAATAGTTTCCGGCAGATAAGATCGAACTTCGCCCGCTGCGCCTCGTCCTGCGATTCGTCCCCTCGCGCGAAATATCCTTCCGTGTATCCGTACGTCTCGCCGAGAAAGAGCCGGAAGAATTCCGCCGGAAGGTTGTAATGCGCTTCCGCGTTCTTGCGTGCACGACGGAACGAAGAATTGTCCTTGCGCCATTCATACACCCACTGCATGACCTTCAATATCGGGTTCTTGTTCGAAAGCGGGTTCTCATAGGTGAGATTGATGAGCCGCGAGAGCGGGTCGGGAGCTTTCCCGCCGATATTGATGGCGCCGTTGAAGTACGACTCCATGAAGCCGACGTAGCCGAAGAAGATCGTGCGCCACAGTGCGCGCCGTTTCACTATCTCGATCGTGACCTCTGCCTTTGCCCAGTCCCCGCGGAGAGTTCCGTCGGGAAATTTGACGGCGAGCACACCTTTGCCCAACCGGTCGATAGCGCGACCGATGACTGCCTTAAGTAACATAGGACATATCCTAGGCGCGTTCCCGCTTCCCGTCAATTACACCCTGCGCCGTGAGTAAGGCACGTGATGAGCTATAATCTATGAACGATGCTCCATAAGCGAAAGCTTGGCATGAAGCGTACCAAGGATATTCTGGTCATTCTCCTTGCACTTTGTTTCGTCCTCTTTCTCGTTGCGGGAAAGATGAACAACGAACTCCACGCGGCGCATGCGCGCGGGATCTCGGGAGAAGTCCTAGACAGAGGGGGTGAGCTACTTCTACGACTTCCCAATACGAAAGGCCACTATGAAACTCGAGGCGGTGGCTCGCCGCGCCTGCGGGAACTCACCGTGCTTAAGGAAGACCGTTTCTTCTACTACCACCTTGGCGTCAATCCGGTGAGTCTCGCCCGCAGTCTCTCCTCGACGCTTTTCTCCGGCCTACGCGCGGGCGGTAGCACCATCACCCAACAGCTCGTGAAGAATCTCCTTGGAAACGAAAACGACCGCACCATAGGGAACAAGATATCCGAACTCTTCTACTCCTTCGCCCTTGAATTGAACACACCCAAAGAAGCGATACTCACGATGTACCTCGAAAGCGCGTACTTCGGGCGGCAGTTAGCGGGCGTCGAAGGTGCGTCGCAATACTATTTCGGCAAGAACACCGCCGCGCTCCAAGACGGCGAGATCCTCCGCTTGCTTGTTCTCCTCTCGGCGCCTTCGGCAGAGCCAGGAAGCGCGGGGAATACCGCGCGGGCAAAGAATATCGGAGAGCGACTCGGGGTCTCGGAGATACCCGCATACGAAGACATCCCGCGTGGGGTGCAAGAGGTGAAAAAGGACCCCGCACTCTTCGAGCTTGCCGCGCTCTATCCCATGAGCGCCTGTACTCCCTCGTGCACCCTCTCCGTCGACCGCGAGCTGACCGCAAAGATCCGCGCAATTGTGCATGATGCACTCGCGACGAAGCAATTCGCAAGCGTCGGGAATGCGGCGGTCGCGGTCATCAAGTTGGGGCGTGACGACGAGCCCAATACGCTCCTTGCGTTGGTCGGAAGCCCCGACCCTTACGGCGTAAGTGGCGGAAGTCAGGTCAATATGGCGCTTTCGCCCCGCCCCATCGGCTCGACGTGGAAGCCCTTCATCTACTCTCGTGCGATCGAGCGCGGCCTCCGGCCGTACTCGCTCATCGACGACGCCGAATATCGCTACGAGATAGGGACCGGCTACGCGTTCTATCCCAAGAATTACGACGGCATCTATCGGGGCGACGTTACACTCCATTATGCACTCGCGAACAGTTTGAACATCCCTGCAGTGCGTGCGCTCGAATGGGGCGGCATCGACGAATTCGGCATCTTCCTCGAAGGTGCACTCGGCTTCACCCCGCGCCGTGCAATCGATACCTATCAACTCTCGATCGCATTGGGCGGGCTTGAAATGAATCCACTTCTCCTCGCGCACTATTTCACTGTCTTCCCGCGTGGCGGCATCCTTGCACCACTTGAAGTGGGTAGCGGTATGCGGGCGGGTGTTCCCATGCTCACGATGCCGGCCGAGCCCGAGCGGATCTTCCGCGCGACAACGACGGCACTCATGAACAAAATGCTCGCCGACCGCTTGCTCGGTGTCGAGCAATTCGGTCTCGAAAGCAACTTGAATCTCCCCTTCGCCGAGTACGCGGTCAAGACCGGTACCTCGTACGACTATCACGACAGCTGGACCGTGGGCTACACGCCGGACGTGGTGGTCGTGGTCTGGATCGGCAATAGCGACAACAAGCCGATGGACCTTGTGACGGGCGCACGAGGGGCGGGCAAAATTTGGAACGAAGTGATGACGCTCCTCCTCGCGGAAGGTGACATCGCACCCAAGGCGTTCGACCCGCGTGGTGTCGTCGATGTATCGACTGCGGAAGGGCGTTCGTTCGGTCTCCCCGATGACGACCCGCCCCACGCGCGCCTCATCATGAAAGAGTCGAGCATCGTCCTCGAGCCGCATGATAAGGATGTGCTCCAATTCGAAGAAGGGATGGCAGTCCCCCTCCGCGCCAAGCACTCACTCGTCTGGAAAGTAAACGGCACCCTCCTCGGCGAAGGCGAAGAACTCTTCTGGACTCCGACGCAATCGGGAAATTACACTATCGACGCATTCGAACAAGGTGGCCCTCACGTGGCCTCGCTTCGGGTGCGGGTGGTGAGATAGAGGGTACTTGCCGTAATTACTCACTTTTTGGCCCATATTGACTTTTTTATGCCAATTTAGTAAGTTTACAATATGGTGAAATTAGTGAATCAAACAATATTTGCGGCCAAGATAAAGGAGAAAAAACTCGCCCTTTTTTCCTCAAAAGACATTCGGATGCTTTTTGGAGTTTCCAAGCGAGCAGCAACAATGCTCCTTCATCGTTACGCCAAGAACGGGTTTGTCGTGCGGGCGAAACGCGGACTGTATGCTCTCGGGGAATTTCCCCCTCCGCAGTTATTCCTTGCGAATGTACTCTATGGACCCTCGTACATTTCCTGCGAGTTTGCCCTGTCCTACCATCGCATCATTCCAGAGACCGCTTACGAAATAACTTCGATAACCACAAAGGCGACACGCCGCTTCGAAAGATTCGGGAAAATATTTTCCTATCGAAAGATCCACGCACGGGCGTTCACCGGATATACGGTCGAACAAGACCGCGGATACTCGTTTCGTATTGCCGACCCGGAGAAAGCGTTCGTCGACGCGCTCTACTATCGTGCGCGAACAAACAAGGAACCGCTCTCGCGCTTTGCAAAAGAACACATCGACCGCACACGAGCGCTTCAGTATGCGGAACTTTTTCAGAACAAGAAGCTTATTTCAATGATAAAACAAACGCTCGCATGATTAATATTGCAAATCTTGAAAGAATCGCCCGCGAAGGAGAAACGAATCTGTTCCCTAATGTCGTGCGCGAATACACACAGCACTTGTTTTTGTCCGAATTGTATCGTCTGCCAGGAGCGGAACGCCTTCTTTTCAAGGGCGGCACCGCACTCCGAATCGTTTATGAGTGTCCGCGTTTTTCAGAAGATCTCGATTTTTCACTTTTTGGCATCCCAGCGAATGAAGTGGTCGGTTTTACTGAAGATCTCTTTTTGGCAACGGTGGTGGAAATAGAACGCATGGGCATACATGTAACCATAGACGAGTCGGTGAATACGCGCCATGGGGAGGGGTATCTGGGTATCGCCACGATTCATGTACCCGGCTTCGAACCGGTACGTATCGAGATCAATGTTTCAACGCGGGACAATCGTGATATGCGCGGTGAAGTAGAAGCCATTACGAGTCAATTTCTCCCAACATATACACTTTACCATCTGCCGCAGAATGAATTGGTCGAGGAAAAGATATTCAGTGCGCTTCTTACCCGCAAAAAACCGCGTGATTTCTACGACCTTTATTTCATGTTGAGACGAGGAATGCTCACCGCCGAACAAAAACGGCATCTAGCGACTGTCGCTATGGATATTATTGCGGAAGCAAAAAAAATTGGATTCAGAGACGAGTTGGGCGCCTTTCTCCCTGTGGGCCAACAGGCGATCATTCGCAATTTTGCGGAAACGCTCGAACGCGAAATGAAAGGACAGTTGTCGTTAATGCGCTAATTAGCACTGAGTGGCGCCTATTTCTTCTTCACCGTGAAGAGTGCGCCTCCCGTGCGGC
>MHLS01000033.1:20307-31505 GCA_001819095.1 Candidatus Lloydbacteria bacterium RIFCSPLOWO2_02_FULL_54_12 | reverse complement strand
GATGCTGATAGGTGCCGGGGATAAGTGCGCGCACGTAGTATTCGTAGACATACTCGCCTTGTTCCAGCCGACCGACATAGGCGAAGATGCGGTCGTCGTGCGCTTCGACTGCGCTCGGATAAAGCGGTCGTACACGCGTCGAACGATTGCCGTACATCTCGTCCTCCACCGCGCCGTCGACATCCTTCTTGGGACCAGCCGCTGACTTCCCGCTAAAAATCGCTGCGAGATTCCTCGAGAGCCACGAGCCGCCGTCCCCCATCGCACCGTATCCGCCGTAGCCGCGCTCCGGCATGTATTCGTCGCCCTCACCCGCGCCGAGACTTTGATCTTCCGTCGCGAGGCGCTGGTTCACCACCTCGACACCTGCAGGAATGAAATCTTCGAGCGTTACGTGGAAGCGCGTCTTAGGCGTTTGTATCACCACTCTCCCCAACAGGACCTCGCCCTGCGTCGCTTCGGTGACGGGATGAGCAAACTCCGTGTCGTCCGTACGGTAGAACTCGCGGCGGATGCTCATACCTTCGTCGCGTGGAGCGATGGCGTCCGCGGGAAGGTAATAGCGGAGAGCAATATCATAATAGAAGGCGTCGTTCGCGGTGCCCAAGTTCTTCTTGAGGAAACTCACTGTTTGGACCACACCTTTCTTGATGTCACTCATCGGCACCTCCGTCATATAGACCTCGGTAATATTTTTCTTCGCGAATTCGGCAGTAAGGAGTGGTGCCGCGTCGAGCGTGACGGCGACCGAGAGCCGTGCATCCGCCTCTTTCTTCCATTTGAGATATTCCGTCACGGCGTCGATCACGGTGATGGAATTGAGGGTCGAGGCAAAGCCGCCGTCCTTCGCCTTCCCCGTCTTTAGCGTGCGGAGGTATCCTTCGAGGAGCGGCGAGTCGCGTTTCGCTTCGGCAAAGGCCTTGAGCGCGAGCGCGGTGTTCGTGAGCGCATTCTCGACAAAGTAGGAGGAAGCGCCCTTATTCGACGCGACCACGGTGCCACGTGCATCAACTTGGCTTCGGTTCTCGAACTCGGCGAAGAGGCGGTTCATGGTCGCAATGTCGAAACCTTCATGAACGGAAAGTATCGCAAGATACGCGAGTGCGGTACTGCTCAACTGGTTGCGTACGAGCGGCACATCGCCTGCAGTAGTAAGGAGTTTCTGACGCGTCGCATTACTCTCCCATGCACCCCTATTCCCAAGTTTTGTGAGAGCGTACGCGCCGACAATGATGTCCTCGTTCGAAAGTTGTCGGTCGTAACGCGGATAATTGATGTAATTAAAAACGTATTTCGCGGATTGCGTGAGCTTCGCTTCATCCACCGTATAGCCGGCGCGTTTGAGCGCGACATAAGTCTCGAGCGTTGTGACGCTCAAGCGGAAGTCGGGCTCCAAGTTCATATAGTAGGGCATTCCGCCGTCCGGAGACTGACTCTGGTAGAGCTTGGTCAAGCCGTTCGTCACAATCTCGTCGATGGTGTACTCGCGATTGCCGATCAGCACCTTTTCCGCGAAGAGCTTCTCCGCGATACCGAAGAGGGTCGCGTGCTCTTTGACGAGGGCGATGGTGCGGAGCTTACTTGCCACCTGTTCACTGCATTCGTACGGATAGATGATCATCGCGCGTATCGCATCGTCGAGAACGCTCGCCATGGTGGCGGCAAGGGAGATGGTAAGTGCGCCGCGGTCGGGAACGACGTTTTTGGGGAGATAGAGCTGTTCCTTCCAGTCGGAAGCGGTGATGCGCCCCGCCGTCACGGTGAATTCGTAGGTGTCATTGCGTTCGATGGGGAAGGAGCTCGAAACGACATCCTCATACGCATCGTTCTTCGCGGAGAGCGTGAATTCATGCTTCCCCGAGACGACGCCCTCGGGCGCCACGGCGGGGAAAGAGACGGAAAGCGAAGTGTGCGGCTCGATGGTGACGGTAGTCTCATGCTCGCCGGTAAGCCGCAAGGTCGGTGCCTCGACCGTGACCTTGAGCTTTTGCTTCTCGTCCGACTCATTGAAGATGGTACCTCCGACCGCGAAACTGTCGCCAGGGAGAATGAAGCGCGGCTTCAAAGGGAGCGCCATGATCGATTTGCGTGCAGTAAACGTGCTGTAACCGGCGCCAACCTTCGTATCGCGCGTGACGCCGACCGATTCCGCCTGCCACTCGGTCAGATTGTCGGGAAGGGTGAAGCGCACTTCCGCGACCCCGTTCGCGTCCGTTTCGACGGAACCTTGCCAATACGCCGTGTCGCGGAAGACGCCGCGCTTTTTCTTCTCCAAGTCGTCGCCTCCGCCGCCCGAGCCGCCTTTGGTACCGACGGGAATCTCCGCTTCATCGAGGACGTTCTTCACATTTATCGCCGTCTTGATCGTGAGCGGTTCACCGTTATAGAAGAAAGCGACGGGGTTCTTCTTGGGGTTCCCCACCAAAGCAAGCACGCTCATATCGACGACGGCAAGTGAGAGCTCCGCTTGGACCGGCCTTCCGTTTGAATCTTTCGCCTCCACGTGGAGCGCCACTTCCTCGCCCGGAAGATAGCGGGACTTCTCCGGCGTGACGGTGATGGCAAGCTCTTTCTCTTTTGTACCGACCGTATAGTGGACCTCACCGTACTTGATCTCCGGATCCGGCGAGAGGAGAAGGGCGCTCGCCACGACATTTGGAATATGTTTCTCCGTGACGATGAAACTGTATTTCGTGAGCTGGGCGTCGACGGGGATGACCTTGTATTCATAAGTATCGCCGCGCGCGACCGAGACGAGCGCCTTCGCACGCGGATAGGGCGACTTGATGACAAAAGACGCGGTGTCCCCTACCGCAAGTTCGGTTTTCTCGGCGACCAATTCGAGCGTCTCGTTGTTGGTGGGTTTGATGGCTACCGCGCGTCTTCCGGAAACATAAAAACTGTATGCGGCGGAGACGACATTGTCGCGTTCGTCCTTTCCCGAGACGGTGAGCTCGTACTCGCCGGAATCCCCCGCTGTGAATTCGTAACTCCCGTCGCCGTTTCGGTCGGTGTCGACTTCGACCTTCTGCACTTCGGCCTTCACACGCTCGGTGCGGTAATAGAAATTCCCGTCAACTTCCTGTCGTTTGTAGGATTTCCATTCGACCTTCGCGAGGGTGAGCGCAAGGTTACCCTTTCGGAGCGGCTTCCCCTCGATGTCGACGGTCTTCAAGCGTGCCGTCGCCGACTTCCCCTCCTCGACGAAATAATCGTCCATGACCACTCCAGCATAGAACGTCCCTCGGTGGAGGATGAAGGAGTGCTCCTTGGAAACGGACTGACCGTTCTCGTTCTTGACCGTAACAAAAACGGAGACGACCTTGCTTTGATTTTTGTAACTCCCCGAGAAGAGCTCGTCGATCGACAATTTTTCGCTGATCGTGCCCTTCCCCGCCGCATCAAGCACCACTTTTCCTGACGTGAGGAAGCGGTCGCCGTACCAGCCGCCCTCGTTGTCGTACCAACCGCCGCCGAAACTGAAATAGCGATCGCGATAGCGGTCGAAGTAATATTCCTGCGCGACAACGCGATACTCCGCCTCGCCTTTTGCAACAGGGACGCCGAAGTAATAGTCGGCCGCCACATGGAGCGTCGCCGTGTCGCCGGAGACGTACTCTTCTTTGTCGGGAGAGACAACGACCTTGAATTGCGGGGCGACGTATTCTTCAACTTGGAAGGATCCGTAGCCGCCGGTCTTCGTACTTATCGGGTAGTAGCCGAGGGGCGCCTTGGGATCGAGCGTGAAGGAAAATTCAAACGTGCCGTTCTTGTTCATTTTCACCGTCTCCGTGCGCGCAATGTCGTACTTGGCGTCGCGGACTTCGACGGTCGTGTCGCCGGTGGGGATCTCGAAGGAAGCGTCGTAGCCGATACGCGAGATGCCCTTCACATGGACCGTGTCGCCGGGACGATAGATCGGCCGGTCGGTGTAGATGTACTCGCGGCGTGCGGGGCCTGCGGGGCGCGCCCATGAAAGCGAGTCCGTCTGGCTCGAAACAATCGCGCTCTCGCCGGCTGTGGTGACCACGGCGCCGACGACGTTGTCCGCCGAGGGGAGTTTCGCGATGCCTTCCAGGTCCGTTTGCCCCGAAGGAAGCTTGAGGACGCTCTTGTCGCTTGAGATATACGGCGTCACGACCGCACCGAAGACGGGCGAGAGATTCTTGAAATCGGTCACCCAGTAGAGATTCGACGGCCACTTCCCTCTCATGAAGGACTCGCGCGGTACGGCCTCGCCTCGCCCGTAATAATAGTCTCCGCGCTCGACCTGTTTCGCGCCGACCGCGAGCGACGTGACGGTGATATAGGTCTTCTCGAAGAGTTGTTCCTCAAGAGCAAGCTTCTGTTTTTGTGTTGTGGAATCCCAGTAGCGGGAAACGCGGCGATAGTCGGGGTTCGAGAGGACGACGACGTAATGCCCCTTCGCTTCCGGATAGTATGTTTTGAGATTGACCTCGAGATATTTCCTCGTCGCGTACGACTTGGGGAGCGTGAGATGTGCGGTCTTTCTTTCGACGCAGGAGAGCGTGCTTGGGTCATCATTCGTCTTCGGCGTGAAGGTGCGATAGGAGAGCATGGTCTCGGCCGTCACTTTGCAGATCGTGAGATCGACCTCATTGATGAAATCGAGTCCGTAGGCGAGCGACGTTCGCTCCGGCGGTGTCATGAGGACCGACGGCTGGAGGTGCGCAATCCCCTTCGCGAGCGGATCGGCGTCGGCGGTGGTGAAACGGAGGTTCTTCGTCTGAGACTGACCGAAGTGGTCAGTGAGGTCGAGCGTGAGTTCGTACGCGAATTTCGGTACGAGTCCGTAGCGGATGGTCGTTTGGTAAGTGCCCACGGGACAGCGCTCGTCTGCTCCGTACACGCTCGGCAGGACCAAATACGAACGGTACCAATTCCAGAGCCCGATCATCATATTCGCACGCACTTTCTTATAGAAATCGTCGTCCGCCGGCTGTGCGAGCGGGGTGTTACTGCAAAGCTTGAGGTCCGAAAGGCTCCCTTTTGCCGAGCCTAGGGCGGGAAGTGTGTCCACGATGCGAAACTCGGGGAATGTCGTGAACGACTCTTCAATCGGAGCGGTGTTCAAAGTAAGACCTTCTTCGTTGACCAATTTCTTCATCGTGACCACGGATGTCTCGCCCTTTGCGAATTTGGCGGCGTCGAACGTGAGGACGATGCGCTCGTGGTCGTCTACCTTCCGGCATGTGCGCGGGTCGATATAGACCTCTTCTCCGGCCTCCGGCTCCTCGCACTTCTTCCCGTACGCTGTTGTCGCTATGCCTTTGCCTTCGATGTCTGATGCCGAAAGATCGATCGCCTCGCCCATGTGAAGCGTGAGCGTTCCCGTTGGGTCAAAGAGTTGCGGGGTGACGAGGTCGCTTTGCTCCGACTGCGCCGTCACCTGTTCCAAAATTGGTGCGACGCCAAAGGACTTCGTGAGGGGGAGGGTAAGCGTGACATCGCCTTCGAGCGGGACCGCGCCGGAGAGCGTCACGGTGTACGACTCACCGAAATTCCAAAGATACACCCTCCCGTGCATGTCTTTCTCCGGATAGACCTCAAGGACAGACCGGTCGGAGAGCGTCTTCTTCTTCCCCGTCTTCTCATCGACAACCACGCGGGTCCCGTACGACGCGACGAACGATTGTGTGAGAACTCCGACGGGAGCGGTGAGCGCGACCAATGGGCGCGTGCGTTCGAGATCGATCGGCTGATTAAAGTAGATGCGTAGTGGCTCGTCGTGGCGGAGCGTAATCGGCTGACCGAAATCTGAACTACGCGAGAGATAGTCGAGCGTGTGCGTGGTGAAGGTGTGCGTGAATTGGGGGACGCTCAAACCTTCGAGCGAACGCAATTCATTTTTGACGGTGACCGTGTACGTCGAGGAGCGGAGCAGTCGTTTCGCGGGAATGAATTGGAGCGTGCGTGTCGTGATCCACTTCCACCGTCCTTCCGTTTTGGGTGTGATTTCGACCGCGGGGATATTCTCGGCGTTCTCGGAGAGGGTCGAGAGCGGGACCATCGGCCGCGAGAACATGACGGTGATGCTCGAATATTCGTTCACTTGCGCCTCTTGTTTCGGAAATATCGCAAGGACCGACGGATCCTCGTCCACCGAGAACATCTTCTCCATTTTGAGCTCCGGCGTTTGGAGCGTGACCAAGTGGTACGCGCCAAGCGTGAGCTTCACGTCGGGAACGAAGCGATACGTGCCCTCCGACCCGGCCGTCGCCGCCTCCCACTTCCCCTTGATCTCCGGAGTGAAAGCGAGCGACTGCGCCGGATCGAAATTCGCGAAGGGAACGCCTTCGGGGAGGATGACGGTGATAGGCGCGCTCTGCGAGACCTTCTCGGGCACGAGCGTGTACTGCTCGACCAAGGCCTCTCGCCTCTCGCCGCGATGCGAAAACGTACCCGTGAAGACAACCGCTCCGACGACGAGGGCGACAAAGAGGACGCCTGCGATCTTCCACGACTGCGAAAAACGCGGAGTTCCGGCGGATAAGGATGCCGTGCCGTTCGCGGCCGCTTCGGGGGACGGAGCGGCAAGGGGGGCGCGACTCCCCTCGGTGGTGTTTTCCATATTTGCTGTGATTATACTCCTTCGTCAAAAAATTGACCAGAAATCGAATACGTGTTATAAATCATCGGGTTCATTGAATGACCGAGGAAACACTATGCACTGGTACGACACGGTCGCGCTCCTGCTCACCACTTCGGCACTCTTCAGCTTCCTCAACTACAAGTTCTTCCGACTTCCCAAGACCGTCGGACTCATGCTGATCTCGCTCGTCGCGGTCTTCGCGCTCTTCGGATTGCGTGAGATCGGTGTCGACATGATCGCCCCCGCGACGAAAGCGGTGCAATCGATCGACTTCAGCGAAGCGTTGCTCCAAGGCATCTTGTGCTTCCTCCTCTTCGCGGGAGCGCTCCACATCAACCTCGGAGAATTCCTCGAACAGAAGTGGCCGATCGGCATCTTGGCGTCGCTCGGCGTCGTCATTTCGGCGGCGGTGATTGGAACGGGTGCCTACTTCCTCTTCCCGCTTTTCGGATTCGAGTTGCCGTTCCTCATGTGCCTGCTCTTCGGCGCGCTCATCTCGCCGACGGATCCCGTCGCAACGCTTGCGCTTCTCAAGACCGCGAAGGTGCCCGAAAGCGTGAAGATGAAGATTGCGGGCGAAGCGCTCTTCAACGACGGCACCGGTGTCGTTCTCTTCGTCGTCCTCCTCGCGCTTTTCTCCGGTGATGCACCCGTCACCACCTCCGGGGTCGCGCTCCTCTTTCTTCGCGAAGCGGCGGGCGGAATCCTCTATGGCCTCGCAATCGGCTATGCGGCCTTCGAGCTCATCCGGCGCGTCGATGACTATCACGTCGAGATTCTGCTCTCGCTCGCCTTGGTTGCGGGAGGCTACGCACTCGCTTCCGTACTCCACGTCTCCGGACCGCTCGCCGTCGTCGTCGCCGGTCTTGTCATCGGCAATCACGCGCGGAAGTTCGGTATGTCGGAGAAGACGCGGCACAACCTCGACATCTTCTGGAACGTCGTCGACGACATCCTGAACGTGCTCCTCTTCGTGCTCGTCGGATTCGAAGCGCTCCTCGTGAACGTGAAGTTCACGTACGCGCTCGCCGGATTCGCCGTCATTCCCCTCGTCCTTTTCGGGAGATTCGCGAGCGTGTCGCTCTCCTCGTTCGTCTCGTACACACTCAAACCGTTCGGTCGGAATGCGATTCCGCTTCTCACTTGGGGCGGATTGCGCGGCGGCGTCTCGTTCGCGCTCGCACTCGCGCTTCCGCACGGAGAAAGTCGCGACGCATTGATCCTTATCACGTACATGGTCGTCGTCTTTTCGGTCCTCGTCCAAGGTCTCACCATGGGACGCCTTGTGCGAAGATTTGAGAGCGACAAGTCCGTCACCGCGTCGTAGCGACCGCTACCCCCCCCCGCCTTTGGGCGGGTTTTTTCTTATCGCTGGCCAAAAAGCGACGGCACGCGTTGATTTAGAGACGCAAGCGACTATACTATAGAGCATCACCTCTCCATGGGGGATTTCTTTATGAAGACCAACGTACCTGTCCTGCGGCTCACGGTCGACCGCTTCATCGCCCTAGCGCAACCGGACTCGCGTATGTCCCTCCCCCCTGCTACCGTCGGGGCGATCAATAAGGGCGCCAAAGCGGTCGAGGCCATCGTCAGGAACAAGGTGCCCGTCTACGGAGTGAACACGGGGATTGGAGACCTTTGCGACGTCTACCTCTCCGGCGACAAGCTCGCGGAACTGCAAGAGAACATCATCATGAGCCACGCATGCGGGGGCGAGCCGTACTTCGCCGACGACGTCGCCCGTGGCGCGCTCTTCTTGGTCGTGAACGCGCGCGCAAAAGGCTACTCGGGAATAACGGTCGGGGCGATACAAAAACTGATCGCGCTCTTCGATCACGGTGTTGCTCCGCTCCTTCCCATGCAAGGTTCACTCGGAGCGAGCGGCGATCTCATTCCACTTGCACATCTCGCGCTCCCCTTGCTCGGGAAAGGAGACGTACGCGTCAACGGGAAAAGAATTTCCGCGGCAAGTGTCCTCCGGAAGCTCGGCATCACGCACACACTCCTCCCCAAAGAAGCATTGAGTCTCATCAACGGCACCGAGGTGACGACGAGTCAGGCGGCGTTCGCCGTATACGGAGCGGAGCGCTTCCTCGCGGGGTCGGTGCGGGCTACGGCGGCACTCTTCGAGATCTTCGGCGCGCGGACATCGAGTATCGACGCGGACATTCACGCGCTCAAGCCGCATCCGGGACAGGTGGCCGTCGCACGGGATCTGCGAAAGTATCTCCGCGGAAGTGCGCTCGTCGACCGACCGAAGGCAAAAGCGCAGGACCCGTACGTCATTCGCTGTACTCCGCAGGTAGACGGCGCGATATTGGGGGAGATCATGCGTACAAAGACTACGGTCGAGATCGAGCTCAACTCCGTCACCGACAATCCCCTCTTTTTCGTCAAAGGCGGGAAGGTGAAAGCGCTCTCCGGCGGCAATTTCCACGCGCAGGCGCTCGCATTCGCGCTCGACGGGCTCGCGATCGCACTCACGGCCGGAAGTAAGGTGATCGAGCGACGCGTCGAACGCCTCCTCAACTCCTCGCTTTCCGGACTCCCGCCGTTCCTTATCTTTGAAAGCGGGACCAATACCGGACTGATGATCCCGCACTACCTCATCGCCGCTTTGGTCGCGGAGAACAGCGTTCTTGCGCACCCCGCGAGCATTCAGACCCTCCCCGTCTCGGCGAATCAGGAGGATTTCGTTTCGATGGCAATGACCTCCGCAACCAAAGCCGCGCAGATCTTGCGCAACTGCGAACGCATCCTCGCTATCGAACTCTTGCTCGTCGCACAGGCGATGGACATCATGATCGAACAAAAGGCGGTAAAGCTTTCATCATTCAGTGCATCCGCACGCGGCATCAAGGAGACCGTGCGCCGCTCCGTACAAACGCTCAAAAAGGACCGTTTGGTGTCAAAAGATATCGACGCGATCCTGTCGCATCTTCGGAACGGCGACTTTTTGTGATTCAAGGTCTCTCCTTGGGGCGACCAATTTTTCTTAGAAGTATTCTTCTTAGAAAAATGGAAGTACTCTTTGTGGGGCTCGACGCAAAGGTGAGACCTTGAATCAGCTGGTGGCTTAGACTCTCGAGTTGAGTATGACAACATTCCTCAAACCCTCGCAAATAAAGCTCGATACGAAAAGTGCCAACGCGGATGACCCGCGATTCCGCTCGCTCGTCCGGCGGTGGAACGGAAAGGAAAAGTGTGATATCGGCATTGTCGGCGTCCCTTTTGATGAAGGCGTGCGGCTCTCCGGCGGACGTATCGGCGCGGCAAAGGCGCCGGACGCGATCAGGGAACAACTTGCCCGCTACGGGACGGCGTACAACATTAGCGAGAACGCTGACCTCTCGCGACTCTCTATCGCCGACTGCGGAAACGTCACTCCGACGAAAAACTCGAGGGCAATGCACGAACGCATTGAGAACACCGTGGGAGAAGTGCTCGCCAAGGCGAAGGCCGCAATCGTCTTGGGCGGTGGGAACGACATTTCCTATGCCTCGGTACGAGCGCTCACCCGCGCGACGAAGGGGCGGGTGGGCGGTGCCAACATCGACGCACATTTCGACGTGCGTCCTGTCGTGGGAGGAAAACTCACGAGCGGCACTCCCTACCGCCGCCTCCTCGCGGAGGGCGTCATCGACGGAAAGCACTTCGCCGAGATTGGCGTGCAGGGACAGGTGAACGCGAAAGCGCATCGAGAATATCTCTTGAAGAAACACGCGTCGATAGTTTTACTTTCCGATGTGCGCAAGCTCGGAGCCGATCGCGTCATGAGCGCACTCGCCTCCCGCACAAAGTCCTGCGCCGCGCTTTTTGTGAGCATCGACATCGACGTCGTCGCGCAGGCGTTCGCGCCGGGCTCAAGCGCACCGTCTTCCGACGGCCTTTTCCCGGAGGACATCCTGCGTTTCGCCTATCTTGCGGGCCGCAACCCAAAGGTCCGCCTCTTCGAGATCGTGGAGGTGAACCCTCTCTTCGATGTCGACGAAAGAACAAGCCGCCTCGCGGCAAACATCATCCTCGAATTTTGCGCGGGCTTCGCGGGGCGTCTTTGAAGGAACCGCCCTTCAATTCCCTATTTGTAGATATTGTGGCTACCAATCGCGTGGAATCGCACAAGATCACCCTCCACAAAAGTAAAGCCTATGCGGTAATTATAGGAGATCGAGAATGCCCAATACTCTTTCATGGTTCCGTGCAGTTTGTGCGTCTCTAATTTTGGATCGAACGGATTTACTCGAAAGAGTTTCTCGCATTTTACGGCGGATTCTTTTGCTTCTTTGGGTAACTTTTTAAATTGTCTGACAAACTTCGGGGAATACTCGATTTCCATACATTTACATCAGATCTTTGAGTGAGCGGAGTTTCTTTCCCTTGCCCGCAGCAAATTCTCTTTCGCTTTCTCCGATATCCTGAATAAGTTTGTCCTCTTCCAGCGCTCTCACCGCATCACGAAAAAACTCGCTTGCAGAAGCGTAATGGTAGTCTTTTATCATGCGATCCACGTTCTTTTTTTGCTCCGACGGCATTGATATATTTAATGTTGTTCTCATGTTTGTAGTGTAGCAAAGTGTGCCAC
>MHLS01000033.1:0-20275 GCA_001819095.1 Candidatus Lloydbacteria bacterium RIFCSPLOWO2_02_FULL_54_12 | reverse complement strand
CGCCGGCGAGCCGCAGGGATCGGCGGGCGGACGTTTTTACCCCCATTATCGCACAATGAGCGTCCGCAGTTTCGCCTCCACTTCATCGGTGATCGCATCGGAAACTGTTTCAATGTAACGGGCGTTGCGCGCTTTCCAGTCGAGTGAGCGGACGTGGTCGGCAAGGACGACACCGATCGTTCGGGAGAAGTTGAGTGCAACCTCAAAACTATATCCCTTGCTCGCGGAGGTGACGGGGCACATGAGCGCAAGACCGGTCTTTGCGTTGTAGAGCTTCGGTGAAACGACGAACGCCGGACGCACTCCTTTTTGCTCATGCCCCTTCGCGGGATTGAGGTCGAGCCAAACGATGTCACCGCGATCGGGAATATATTTTGTCTTTACCATGTTTCTCGACCCCTGGGGCCGCCCCAATCCGACTCTTTGTGCAATTTCTTCGTATCGATCCGCGCAACAAGTTCTTTGAGCGAGTAGTTCTGCTTTTTCGCAAGACGAACAAGGAGCGTGTCGCCCTCGCGTCCGATAGTGACGGATGTACCGGAACGAAATTCGCCGGCGACTTCCTTGGGTATGCGCACCGCGAGGCTATTTCCCCATTTTTGTACCTTGGTAGTCATGTGTATACATTGTATATACCTTGCGCCCGCTGTCAACTCCCCCAAAACTACGGAGACCCCTTCCGACGGATGTGATTAATCGAGTGTTCCATATTCGCCTATTCGCGCGAATTAGAGAATAAGGAACAGAGGAGGGTTGCCGGGCAATATGCGTCGCGCCACGAGGATCTCACAGCACTCCGATCACATGTTTGGTCGCGAGATGTTGCGTCGCGGCCAAGCTATAAAATATGGTGAGGCTCCGTTGTTCTTTCTCAAGTATCCCGGCGGCATAAAGAATGCCGAGATGTTTCGATGTTGCCTTGAACGAAAGCTTGATCTCTTCCGCAATGTCCCCGACCGAGGCCTCCCGAGTCTTTTTGAGATACCGGAGGATGGCGAGGCGGCGCCTGTTTGCCAGCGCCTTCATTTGTTTCTCAACTTCTTTCATGACATTGATAAGATATCACAATTTTCCTTATTCGCCTATTCGCGCGAATTAGAGAATAAGGGGAGATGGGAGAATGCGAACCTTATACCCCTTATTCGTGAGAATATGTCCATAGAAAGAACTGAAGGGTTCTACAAAAAAGTTGCCGCCGCACGCCTGCGCATTTGCTTATAGTAGCAAGTGCAGACAGAGTAGGGCCGTGGAAATAATACAACATGCCGAGACTCAATCAATTGTGGCTGTCACCATTACTTCACGCGGAAATATTATGACACGTTGCTCTTCAATCAACAGTGTCCCCATTACCTTACATCCTCTTAATTGCACGCCCCGTTGGTACAACCATTAGAGCAGTAGTGGTACGCCTGCCCAATGATGCCGCCAAGCGCACCCCCGTTAGTGGCATCAGGCCAACAAACGTATTCAATTAAATTAGGATCTGGATTTCCTTTCATCCTATTAGTACAAACATCAGTATAGGTAGCATCTGGAGTGGTGACAGACCCCCTTACGTTCCAAGGAAGATTCCCAGAGTTAAGACCTGCGACAGGAGAGCAGGAACGCCAATTCGTGCTATGCGTCGTAATGCTGACGGGATTGCTTTCCTGCGAAACATTTCCATTAGCATAATGAGCAATCATCGTTAAAACATAGTTAGTAGATGGACTAACATTCGCCGCACTACACAAATTAGTCTTGAGGGAGGGTTCCAAAAAATAGTACGAACCTGGACTTATCGCCTGACTATAATTATCAGTATCAACCGAACAAGAAACGGTATTATTCATTCCAAGCGCAATACCTGAATCTAAGACCGAATACCCAACCACTGTTGCATTATCGCTTGCAGGGAACCACCTCAAACTAATATTCGAACTGGGATTACCATAATCAAGCGAAAGTGTGGCGGTAAAATCCGTCGGCGGAGTGCCGATTGGAACTGTGGTCAGTGTCACAAAAGATTGCTCACTACTTGTTGCGGTATTTCCACTGCCGTCTTTTGACACGACAACATAAGAATATGTTCTTGAGGAAGATAGGCCACTGAGACTTACGCTGTGACTCGTTACATATTGAGCATCACTTCCTAGCGGAGTAGTTGTTGCAGGAGAGAAATAGACCCTGCTGTCAGATGGTTCATCAGTGGTCCAAGTAATAACAGCAGTAAAGCTTGTTGCGGATGCAACGATATTCGATATCACTGGTGCTGTTGTGTCGGTCGTCGGTAACCCTCCTCCGCCCGAACTTGCGGGTTGAGCGGGGGTTGCAGGCGTTGCAGACACGGTCGTCGTACCAGTTTGACCAATAGGTTCGGCGGGAACTGCCGGAGTCGCGGGGACCGTTTCTGACGGAGTCGTTGTCGGATGGTTCCCGGCACTATTCTCCGGGACAAACGATGTTGGACTATCGGTGTTGCCGACACTATTTTCGTTACCACTCCCGCTCTCAGTTGCGACGACCGCAGTTGGTGACGGAGAACCACCGCCACTAACACCCGACGATATTTCACTTAGTTTCGCACGGGTTTTTGGCCCGACAATGCCTACTGTTTCGATACCATTCGCTTCTTGTAATCTTTTCACTGCGGCCTCGGTGAGTCGACCAAAATAGCCGGTGACCAACCCTTCGGGGTAAACATCAGGTAGTCTGCTCAAAAATTCTTGAAGGGCCTTGACCTCGTCACCAGCCATTCCAAACCTCAACGTCTTGGTGGTTTTTAGTTCCCACTCAACCGCCGATAAATTCTGTTTCGACTCGACGAGTGACGCCTTCAACTCATCTATTTTGAACTGGATGGCCGTAATCTGTTGAACAATTTCATTGACCGTGAGCATGCTGGCCGGTTGTGGCGCAACGGCAAATGAAACGAGTGGGAGAGAAAGGAGGATTATGCTAACAAAAACGAGCATCTTAGTTTTCATATCCATGGGGGTTTCAAGAAATGATAAAGTTCGATACTTCAAGCCTACTCCCCTCCCTTGCTTTTGCCAACGTTGCCCGTTTCTCGTCAATGCTCCGTAGGCAAACTCGTAAACCACCCAAAGAAACCCGACTTCTTCATCTCCATTTGCTTATAGTAGCAAGTGCGAGAGATCAAAAGGCGACACGTTTCAAATCTTTTTGGAGGCACGCCCCGTAGTTCCGCCTTAGGCAGATACTACAGGGGGACTGTTCCTCAAGTTCCTACTCTGTTTCCTCCTTATTGAAAGCTTTTATAAAATCTCCGTTTTCGAAAATAACACGCTGGTCGCGCTCAAGATTGCCAAAGAAGACGCCGAATAAATTCTTTTCGTACTTCCCGGTAAACCCTGCTTCGAGTCGCAAAATTACAAATTTATCACGTCCTTTTTCCTTGTCATCTTTTGTATCATAGTATGCCCTTGTTAGGTTGAGTTTCCGATTTGCCGTGTTTATTGCACTGTCCATTGCGTCGTTTGGCCTTCTGTCATACCCAATAGAAGTTGAAAACAGAAATATTCCCGGAATGAACTCCGTCACAAAATAATCTAACTTTGTGGGGTGCCTGAACATCATGTTTTTTACCTTCTCCCCTTCCTTCTCCCCAATCTCACTTTTGTAGCCAAAAAAACCAAGATGATTTTCTATCTGTTTAAAAAATTCGTTCATGTTATTTATATTATTCCTGTTAATAATTCCCTTTTTTATTATATTCATACTAAGCATATTAGTGAGTGAGATCAAGCTACTCACCCTTGTTAGTGCTTCTGTTGCGTCCCCCGTTTTTATTAGAGCACTATTTATATCTTGAGATTTTTTGTTTTCGGGCATGCCGTAGATCTACGAAGTTCTCTTCTTCGACTTTCTTACCTCCTTCTGTAATTTTTTAAACTCTTTTTTTAGTGACTCAAGTTCTTGCTTAAATGCGCTGACTTTCCCTTTTATATATGCATCGAGAGCCTTCCTGTCGGCGGAAAGCTTGTATTCGTCCTTTTCCAGCAATTCGTTGATATCTGCGGTCTCGTTTTTTATTTTTTCGCGCTTTCGAATGACTCTCTTCCGCAATTCTTCCTTATCAACGTTCTTCTCGGGAGCAGAGACTGCGAACGAACCCTTCTCAATCTGTTCAAGAATCTCGGTAACCCTTTCAATGTCATTTTTCCTGTTAGCCTCATTCAATTCTACAAACATCTTGGCTGCCTCCTTTTGCTTCATCTCAGACAAATTCGAGAACTTATCTGGATGACAGAGGTGCGCTGCCTTCCTGTACATCTTTGACAACTGTTCCGCGTCCTCTTCGGTCAGCGTTGCCACATCTTCCTGCTTCCGGTTTTTCTCTGCGGCGCTTTCGTACTTCTCCCATTCGCGTTCAATTTCTTCGTATTCCTTCTTCAGTCTCTCTTCTTCCAATGTAGACTTTTCTTTTTTCTCTGTTGTGAGACTCCTTTTCAACATAACTATCTCTCTCCTGAGGTAAATGATATCTTTGATCAGAGAACCCATTGCTTTCATTAATACAGCCTCTAGTTGAAGGATCTTCTTGGTAATTTCCATCTTCTTAAAATTTGCCTCCTCTAGCCTCAAATCCAGCGAATCATTCTCGAACAAAAGCGCCGCGATCTCCGGATCGACATACACGACCAATCCCCTGTTCTTTTTTATAAATTCTTCAATTGCAGCAACAGCACCAGGGATTTCGTCATCGTATATGAGCTTGAGTATTTTCTGGATTGAAACATCGTGCCTCAGCCGACTAATGTGCTTCGCCTGTTGTTTAACCCCAGGGATATCACCTAAGCCGATTAAATTTCTGATGACATCGAACCGCTTTATCACTTTTTCTAAGTCCATCGCAGGCGGCGGAGCAGTGTTAGGGTAATATCGAGTAACAAGCTCAAAGAATTCCTGTGTAAATTCGTCTGCAAGTTCGGGATTGCCCGTGATGACGGTTATATTTTCTTTATTTTTTCTGGCTGCGTTATATGTCCAATTGTAGGAGCCGTTGATCACCTTCGTGTCGTCTATCACGCAAAATTTATTGTGCATGAGCGACTCGTCCTCATATTCCGGTACAAGATATACGCTACCACCCGCTTTCACGATAGACTCAAACCAGGGCAGGGACTTTGCGTTCTTGGCGTCCTCCATTGATAAGACGACAACCCTAATTCCCTCCTTGGCTTTTTTGCGGAGCAGATCAAGTATTTCCTTGTCGGTAAACCATGCAACGGCGACAATGACGGAAAACTGCGCTTCTCCAAGTTCTTTCATTATTTGCCGTCGTATGTTCTTAAAGTAAGCTTTTGTTTCCATAAAAGAGGGTTGGTTTGTACTCGAATTATTTAAATAATTTTCATGAGCTAAATGCGGGCAACGCCTTATATTTGCCTATATTTCTTCCGCTAGTCGTTTCTCCGGATAAATACAGCCCGCTAACAAAAATTAATTTTTCAAAAAGATCATCGAAGGTTTCGAGATTCCCTCCAGGCAACACGTCGTTAATGAAATAAATCGCTTTCTCGGGGTCTTTTCCACTCAATACGGCTGCGGCCCAATATGAAATCATATTTGAAGCCAATCCATGACAAATGTATGAGTATTCAATTTTCTCAAGATCCTCGTCATTGCCACTAGCGGCACTTTCAATCGCTTGAGCGGAGTCTGAAAAACAAAGTTTTGCGGTGATGGGAACATCATTACTTAGCATTAAATCAAGATTGGGATGAATTTTCTCAAGCTGTATTTTCCTTCTGGTGTCATGAATAATTTTTAGAGCTTTATTAAAATCAATATTTGGGTTTTCACCTGGACTTTTATCTCTTGCACTCACGAATTCAGCGACTTTTGGCCAGAGCGCTTTCCCCGCATACAGATCATAAAATAAGTTCGTCATCACCTTGCGTGGATATTCTTTTCTCGTATACCTTTTTCTCCACCCCAAAAGGATGTCGTACTTATCCTGTAGATTTTTATCCAAAACATATTCTTGATTTTCGTTTTTCAACATGACGCAAAAAATCAGCAGTGTACTATTATTCACAGTAACTCACCTCCTCAATGGGCATATCGAGCGACTTTGCGAACCAGTCTCTTGCTGACTCTTGGTCGCCGAGGGCGTCGATGAGTTTGTTTTCGAGTGCGAGGGCTCCGGGCATTGATGCGCCGTCGGCGAGTTTGGCCACATCTTCTATGGGAAGCCCGCGGTTCTCGGCAACGATTCGGACAAACTCCTCGTGAGAAATTTTCAGGTCTCGCTCAATGAGAGCACGCTCCTCCTTTGTTAGTGGTTTATCGGGATTAAGATAGTCCTTGTACTTCGCAGACGCAAGGGGAACAAAAGTAAGTCCCTCCTTCTTGTTCTTCTCCACATTGTCAACATAAGAGTACGTTACACCGATGTCGCCCACGTCCGACATTGGGTCGGCAAAAATGATCTCCGCACCGGAGGCGGCCATGTACGCACCCGAGGTGCCGATCTCTCGAATGACCGCCACGACGGGGATGGAAGAGCGCTTCATTGCGTCCATGATTACTCGGGATGCGACAGGCGCACCGCCCGCGGAGTCAATGCGCATCAGGATGCCGAGGATGCCGGGCTCCATTTCAGCTTGGCGGATCCTCGCGACGATGTCGTCCGCATCAGCGACATCGTTATCAGCTTTGTATAGTTCTCCGTAAATTCCAATGTCTCCGTTAATGGCGATTACCGCAATATTGCAATATCCGTCACCGATCATCGTTCCTCCGTTGTATCCGCTCCACTCGTCATTCCAGTCTCCCCAGATTTTTAGACCCCAAGAGAATGAACCCACCACAATGAGTGCCGCTAAAATGATGAGAAACATCGGCTGACGCGGCATCAGCATGCATGCGTGCGTAAATCGACGCAGTCTTTCCCTGTTACTGACTGAATCCTCGGGTGTCGAGCTCAAGGTAGAAAAGAAAAGTCTTACAATGGCAAGAATTATGGCCACGCCGGTTACCACTGCGAGTATCGCCATGCTTACGTCGGTCAGTACAGAGGGATACCTGTCATCAGCCCAAAAGACGATGAGTGTAATCAGTGTTGGAATTAAAACGAGAACAAGAACTGCAAGTATTTTGTTGTACATTTAAGTATTCTCAGCCTACTCCCCTCCCTTGCTTTTGCCAATTCGCCGTCACTCGTAGACTTCGTGAGTCCCTGCATCGAGGTAGTAGGTGGTTTTCTTGTCGATCCTTAGCACGACACGATAGGTGAAGTTCGCAGAAAACGCGTACCACCCCTTGAACTTCCCGTGGAGTTTATGAAGTTCGAGTTTCCTGTTATTGGTGCCTTGCTCAAACAATTTCACCGCCTGGATGATGTCATTCTGCACTCCTTCATCGCACTTTTTAAGAGAGCGCAAAAAGCGGGCGGTATATAAATACTGCCTGCCCGAATGACTGCTGTTCAATCGAGCGGGCATATCAAAACTGCTTCAGCAGTCTCTTGAGGTCTCCTTTGTATACTCGCTCGGCCTTAATATCCGCCTCTGCTTCTTGTAAGCGAGACAGCGCGCGTTCTTCCTGAAGCCGCCCGAGCGCATAGCGCACGAGGTGTGCCTTTGATTCGCTTGTCCCCGACTTCAACTCTTCACGAATGAACGACTCGAGCTCCTTGGTGATGGGTACGGTGATGGTGGTCATGTACTACAGGATAGTACTATGAGGTAGCGCGGTCAAGGCACCCCCTCTCTATTGGTCTGGAGTACCCCGTAACTTTGCTATAAGGTCTCGGACATGCGACCGATTTTTTTGTTATACTTTTGCATATGGAGAAGAATTGCGGGTGCGATATACAGGCGGAGGTCGCGAAATACGGTCGGCCGATGCATATGGCCGAGAAGCCGAAGGAGCCGATCCGCGCCAAAACAGGAACGGACCGCGAATGCAAAACGTGGGACACGGAAGCGGCGCTCCGTATGCTCCGGAATAATCTCGACCCGAAAGTCGCCATCAGTTCCGACGAGCTCATCGTCTACGGCGGGGCGGGACGAGCGGCGCGCAACTGGCATGAGTACAATAAGATCGTCATGGCGCTCAAAGGTTTGAACGAGGACGAAACGCTCTGCGTTCAATCGGGCAAGGCGGTGTATATCGCGAAAACGCATCCGTCCGCTCCGCGCGTCATCATCGCGAATTCAAATATTGTCCCGAAATGGGCGACACAGCAATATTTCAACGCGCTCGACCGCAAAGGCCTCATGATGTACGGGCAGATGACTGCCGGCTCATGGATCTACATCGGCACGCAGGGAATTCTTCAGGGAACGTACGAAACGTTCGCCGCCTGCGCGCGGATGGATTTCAACGCCGATTCTTTGCGCGGGAAATTCGTGCTCACCGCCGGCTTGGGCGGCATGTCCGGCGCACAGCCGCTCGCGGTCACAATGAACGACGGCGTCGTCTTGGTCGTCGAACCGCGTCGCGACCGAGTGGAACAGAAAGTGCGCGAAGGATATTGCGATGTCCTCGCGAACGACCTCGACGAAGCGCTCCAACTTGTGAATGAGGCCGTTGCGAAGAAGATCCCCCGCTCCGTCGGGCTCGTCGGGAACGCCGCACTTGTGCACCCTGAACTCGTGAAACGCGGAATCACCCCCGATATCGTCACCGACCAGACCTCGGCACACGACCTTTCGAGCTACATTCCTTTGGGCAACATGGAAGAGCTCGACCGACTGCGCGTCGAAAACACCAAAGAATACGAACGGCGTGCGCGCGAGGCGGTCGTAGCACAGGTCGAAGCGATGCTCACAATGCAGAAGCGCGGCGCGGTCGTCTTCGACTACGGCAACAACCTACGTGCGCAAGCCGAAAGCGGGGGGCTGGCCGTGCGCGGAAAAGACGGGGAGTTCCTCTACCCCGGATTCGTCGTCAAATATGTGCGTCCCCTCTTTTGCGAAGGGAAAGGTCCCTTCCGTTGGGCGATCCTCTCGGGGAAGAAAGAAGAACAACGCGAGATCGACGACATGCTCCTCGATCTCTTCCCGAGCAACACTCTCCTCCGCCGCTGGATTACCAAGGCGCAGGAGAAGGTCCCCGTCATCGGACTTCCGACGCGTATCTGTTGGCTCGGCTACGGCGAGCGCGCGAAGTTCGGTCTGGCGCTGAACGACCTTGTGCGCTCGGGGAAAGTCTCCGCACCCGTCGTGATAGGCCGCGACCACCTCGACACCGGCTCCGTCGCAAGCCCCGACCGCGAGACGGAAGGGATGAAGGACGGCTCGGACGCCGTCGCCGACTGGCCGCTTTTAAACTTCGCCTTGAATGCCGTCTCGGGCGCCTCATGGGTCTCCTTCCACCACGGGGGCGGTGTGGGGATCGGCAATTCACTCCATGCGGGAATGGTCATCGTTGCCGACGGCACGAAAGAGCGGGAGCCCCGACTCGAACGTGTGCTCACCGTCGACCCGGGAATAGGCATCGCGCGGCACGTCGACAGCGGCGAGGAAGTCGCGGTCGCAACGGCAAAAAAGAAGGGAGTGAAAATTCCCGGCGAAACATGCTGACAATCGCGCACATCGCCGAACTCGCGACCGGAAGAGCGCGTGAGGTCGGGACGGAAATCATCCGCGACGCGGCAGTGGTCGTTGACGGAGAAAAGATTGTCGCGAACGGAAAGACCTCTCAACTCCTCAAGCGCTTTCCGAAACGAAAGGGCGACAAGGAGATCGACGCGACGGGAAAGATCGTCATCCCCGGATTCGTCGACTGCCACACGCACTTGGTCTTTGCCGGCTCCCGCGCCGAGGAATATCGCGACAAGATACGCGGAGTAAGTTACGCCGCTCTCCACAAAAAGGGACGCGGCATCCATAGCACCGTCGCGGCAACACGGCGTGCGAGCGAAGAGGAACTTTTTGCGTCCGCCAAAAAGACCCTAGACGAGATGCTTCGCCTCGGAACGACGACGGTCGAGATCAAAAGCGGCTACGGCCTCACCTTGGGCGACGAGCTCAAGATCTTGAGCGTCATCCGCCGCCTCAAGAAAACCGCGAAACAGGATATCGTCGCCACCTTCCTCGGTGCGCACACGGTCCCTCGTGAATATAAGGGGAAGCGCGGCGCGTATGTGGACCTCGTCGTGGATACGATGCTCCCTAGGGTCGCGAAGGAAGGACTCGCCGAATATGTCGATGTTTTTTGCGACCCCCTAGGTTTCACCGCAAAAGAAACGGGGAAAATATTCGCACGGGCAAGAGCACTCGGACTTCCGGTGCGCGTTCACGGCGAGCAGACCGCGCACGGCGGTGGCGCGGCGGCTGGTGCGAAATTTCACGCCGCGAGCGTCGACCACTGCGACCACCTCCGTGACGGCGACATTGCGCTGATGAAACGCTCCGGCACGACCGCCGTCATCCTCCCCGGCGTCCTCCTCCACACGATGGAGTGGCAGAACACCGCTCTCCCCGCCGTCGTGAAAAAATTACGCGCCGCCCGCGTGCCTATAGCGCTCGCGACCGACTACAATCCGGGAAGTTCGCCCCTCCTTTCCATGAAACTCGTCATGGATCTCGGCATGCGTTTCTTCCGTATGGAGGGCGGGGAATGCCTCGCCGGCGCCACAGGGCACCCCGCCGTCGCGCTCGGATTGGGAAAGCGCGTGGGGAGCATCGAGGCGGGGAAGCAGGCGGATCTCCTCGTCATCGACGCGCCGTCGGTCGCGGAGTACCTCTACCGGATCGGGGAATCCCCCATTGCCCTTGTGGTGAAAAAGGGGGCTGTGGTCATAAAGAACTGACGGGGGCGGGCGCTCGGGCGGCATCCCCACCGTGGATGTTGTCCTCGACGTGGCGGACGCGCTATAATGGACGCATTAACAACAATAAAATAAACGGTGCCGAGCGGGCTTTGTCGGCATCAATGACAAAATGAACGATTTTATCTCCAACGAACAGCGGGACTATAAATTCAAGATCGGCACGATCCTCGCGTCGTCCCTCTCGGGATTCATCGCCGGTGCGGCAATCGCAAGCATCGCGTGGCTCCTCTATATCATCGTCGAACGCGGCGGCGCATAAAGCGTCTCCGGAAGGTGACAATAGCCGCCATCGAGCGGTTTTATTGTGTTCCGTCCACCATTGGGACACGGGGATGTATTCAAAACTTTTCTCGCTCTTGATTGGAGACGAGCCAAACAAGGTTTGGTGCCGATTTCACATACTTTGCGGCTTCGCATGAGTCCACAGTCCGTTAAACCATGCCTGCATGGTGTCGTGGTGTTCTTGAGATGCAATCAATATACAATAACCGTTTTTCAGCGAGGAGATGTAGAGCGTCTTGTCGTCAAAAAGAAACGTGGTCGTGGAAAACGTCTCATGCATAACGGGAGGCAAGATCCGGACCTCTGAAAGATCCGCATAATATTTTTTCAAAACGGCCGGGTCGACGGGCTTCTCCCATAAATTCCGCGTCCGGATCTTTCTTCCTGAACGCAAGGTGACATATCGCTCGACAAAATCACGACCAATGTCCCAAAAAAAGTTTTTTTGTGGCGCAACGATGTCAATGCTCTTGGCTCGGCAATATAATGTTTCCATAACGATGTTTTTCACCGCATCTTTCCCCTCAAAAAAAGCAACGGACGGGCGCTCGAACGCTTTCTGGCTGACCAGTGTGGCCGCAAAAGCTTGAGCAAGAACCGCCGTCGTGGCGGCTTCCTCTTTGATCTCCTCGGCAATTGTCGCGAGGCGATTTGCGGACTCTAGTCGAAAGCCTTTATCTCCGACTAGTCCGGTTTTACTCACCAATCCCCTCCGCTCGAGACAGCCCAGTGCGTAATACACTGTGGGACGCTTCAGTCCCGAGGTTTTCACAATGTCAGATGCGCGAGTAGCACCGCTGGTGAGCGCAAGATAGACGTCGACCTCGGATCCGCTGAGGCCTAATTTCTGGAGTATTTTTCGTGGTTCCTGCATGATGCCCGAAGTTAAGATTTGTATAGTTATTATTATACATTATTGACACTCTTCCCGCAAGCACTAAGCTGGTGACAGTGCGGTACTTTGAAAGGAGAAAGTCGTGGGAATGTTCGGTCCGCGTAAGGGTACGTGGTGGCTCAAGAGCGAAACTGACCCAAGGTGGAACTGCGGCGGTGACGGCTATGTTGGCGGGTTTGTCATGCCGTGTGAGTGCGAACAACGGCTGAAGGAGTTGAAGCGCGAATACGGGAGGCCGCCCAAAGATCTGGAGTGGGGCTACATGAAAGATTAAGGCCCCGTCCATAAATAAGTTCTACAAAATATGGACGTGGCACAAGGGGCCGTAACCGCAAATAACGATGAGGTTATTTGTGGACGGCATCTACGCAAGAATTTGCTCGAGGGATTCATCGATAACGACAAGGAGAGATCATGTCGCAAGTAGTAAAGACACACTGGCTTAAACTTTGTGAGCATCTCGGGGCCTGGTCCCCCATCGCAGAGTCAATATATGAAGATATTCTCGACCAGTACACCCAACCACATCGTCGATACCACACGATGGAGCATATTGAGGCGGTTCTTCGGGAATTTGACGACGCGAGACACCTCGCCAAAGACCCGGACCTCATGGAATTTGCGCTCGTCATGCACGATGCTATCTACAATCCGCGGCGAGACGACAACGAGGAGCGAAGCGCGGAGTTCGCAGACATCGCCTCTCATCGTCTTTGGATTGGAGGTTCTTTTTCCTCCGTGACGGCTTTCAGCGCACGATCAGGGAAAATGATCCTAGCTTCCAAACACCTCACCGCTACCGACGACCCGGATACGATGCTTTTCCTCGATCTTGACCTTGTGATCTTGGGGAAATCACGGGAAACATTCGACAGGTACGACAGGCAAATACGACAGGAGTATTGGTTCGTGCCTGACGCCGTCTATCGGAAGAAGCGAAAACAAGTAATGGCATCTTTCTTGAAACGTCCGTCGATATATCTCACTGACCATTTCAAGCAAAAATACGAAGAAAGAGCGCGAGAGAATATCGAGCGCATCATGTGACCCAAAGGACCCCTTACGGGGGGTCCTTTTATTCTTAATGTTGGGGTGCCGTGGTCAGGGACGTTAGAACTGTTTTTGAGCGTTTAAACGATCCTACCATCTACATTCCAGTACTTCAACCAACCGAGTAACTTCTTACCCCACTCCGCTCACCACTATATGTTTTCACAATTACATTGATGAAAAGCTGGATAATTTTGGGTATGCGTCTTCTTTTGCCTGCGAGCTAAAAATGTCAGTCCCAAAACCCGTGGGCGTGTACGAGGGGGTTTCTTCTGCCTGTGATCTTAAATCTCGAAACCGCAGAGGCTCGCCATGTAATGCGTCCAACTTCTCCTTCAGTTGTTGAATCTGCTCTTGGGGAATCTGCGAAAAATCAAAGGGGGACCTAATTATGAACCGCAGAGTCTCTTCGGGTTTCACCTTGCGCTCACCAAAACCACGCATCTCGAGCTCACGTTGCACTGCGGGGCTATCAAACACCTTGTGGGGCTGATGAACAACAGCCATTGAATATCCTGCCTCAAGAAGTGCTCTTGCCTTGCTTTTGCCACCATCTCTAATGAAAATATCAACGGCTTGTCTTTGTCTGTAGGTGAGTTTATTGTCTTCTGCTTCCATATCCCCATTTTAACACAAAAAAGCACCTCGTAAGTGCTCTCGCGCCCCGTGATCTACTACCATATGCTACCCTTTGCTACCATGTCTCACCTTCTCTAGTTCGATGCGGATCACATTGCGACAAAGGGCCTCCATGAACTGCATGCGCCTTATTATGAGCTCATCGGTGCTTTGCTGGTCATTCATAAGTTGCCGATACTCCTCAGTGGAGATAACTGTCTTACCCTGAGTACCCACTGGGCCAATCACTATTTTATCCATGTTCACAATTGTACCCCACCCTCCGAAACACTACTTCTTTTGTGATCTCCCTTGACCTTCTTCTCTTAATTTCATCTTTATGCCTATTGCCATGGTCGTAAGAAGAAAAAAGCCAATATCATCCAGGTCATCATCACCTAGCTTCGATGTGCGCTCTAGGCCAATTTCCTTGTTTAATGCCCTCCTTAACTCTTCTCGTGCCTCATGGGAAAGTTTATCCATGCTTTTTTCTTTTCTTGGCATATATCAAAATTTTTTGACGTACACCCTACCAATCAACGGCGCCTGATCCCTGTTTCCCCAAACGTTAGTTGGTTCAATATTTTACTTGATGTAGTCGAATGATAGAGACCCCTGAACGCCCTGCATTGCTGACTCAGCACGGTTATTATTTGTGTCCATGACTAGCGAAGAAATAGACATGTCTTTTTCTGGCAACCACCTAGCTCCTCGTTTGACCAATTCACTAACCCCAGAGTTCTCGTCTGGGTTTCGCTTGGCCCACAAAGGCACCCAGTCCTTTTTGAGGTTTTCTACCGCACCACTCCACGTACCACCCTTATCCTTATCGCTAGCAACAACAACAGCGGCATCGGACATGCAATATACGTACTTATTGCGTCCCATTGCATTACCAACATTGAAACTTGCTTCAGGGCTATATGGAGAAATTAGCAACAGACTGCCTGACATTAGATACTCTCGATATTTTAGCGACGTTACTAAATGCATTAGGCCGTTAGAAAGTACGCCAACAGCAGAGCCGCCACATTTAAGCGCTCCTAGCATCGCCGCCTCATCTATTCCTTTTGCGCCGCCTGAAATCACCGAGTATCCTTGTCCGCAGATTTCATCACCTAGAAATGCGGCATATTCCATATCGCTTGTAGTGGCATTACGAGAGCCGATAACAGCAACGGCATTACTGTTCATTAATTTCAGGTTCCCACAATAGAAAAAAAGTGGGGGTGAGAATGTTGACAGTCGCTTTTTTAAACGATGAGGATAGTTAGCATCGCCACGGGTAACAACTAAAATTCCTGCTCGCTCCCATCTCTCGACACTGAGTGCCAGCGCGGCAGACCGACCAAGCAACGACTGAATGCGCTCAGTTGTAATGGTTTTGTCCTTCCATCCGACTAGTACGTCCTCAGTATCATGCAACAATCCCTCGGGGTTTCTGCCGTTTTTGCTTAACCACGACGCAAATCTCCCCCACTCAGTGGGCGACAACGGTTTGTGGTTGCCACCAGATGACTCTCCAAAATATGCAGTCAATAATAGTATGGATTGAGTTGTGGGGTTCATATCAGGCATTACTGGTTGTGGCTAACGCAACTGGCCAAATAGGCCCGGACCCTGCTCGTCTTAATAAAGCAGCAACAACAGTCATCGTCCACGCCGAATCAACTATATCATCAATGAGCAGAGCTGGCCCCACGGGAATACTATCAGCAACTGAAAAAACGCCATCTAAATTCGAACATTGATGGAATCTATTTTCCTGAAGTTTTTGAGGATCATTGTCTCGTAACTTTGTCACCACCTCAATGAACGGGAGTTCGAGTTGGGCAGCAACTCGACGTGCAAAATCTGGTACTAATTCAGGATGCCTCAAAGATGGAACGCACGTCACCCACGTTGGCGCTGGCTGTGGTTTCCACCTTTTGGATATCATTTCGAACACCGCCATGACCAGTTCGTCACTAAATCTATCCTCATGTTTGTCGTCTCTAACATTATGACCCCATCCCGCATCACCCCACCGAGAAAGTGTGCGCCCGGTTTCCGCCCTAAGATTGATCGGTAAATTTCCAGAGAAGCTATATATTGGAAAGGCCCCCGGTGCAACTTGCTTTTTACACTCGAGCGGCATTTCTGATGTCTTCAGGAATAATGCGGCCTCGACTGTAACTTTGTCGCTGTATGTCTCTGAAACAACGGGGTGACCGAGGCAGTTTGCGCACTTGTTACACACACGCGCATGCGCATCATCAAGTGCTCGGGAAAGGTAAACCATTAAGCACTCTTCGCTTTGAATATAACCCTGGACTTCCTCCCACTCAACTATACGTTGTCGCGTTAACCGATTTATTTTTTCATGATCCATGCGATATGCTGTGGGTGTGCGTCTCCATTGAGAGCCAATCTTGAGCACTGGTGGCGGAGATTCGACGGACAAATATTTTAGGACCTGTTCTATTTTGCCTTTTGATATATTTATATATCCCTCTATGTCGCGAACGTTTAAACCATCGTGTTCTTCTAAAAGACTTAGGAGCGAATTTACCGTTCTCTCAGACGGAAACGCACTCTCTCTGAAGTACTCCTGAATGTCGTCATCTTCTTTTCCGGATAGTAATATGCCGACGGCATGATCGATGGCGCGGCCAGCACGACCTACCTGCTGGTAATAAGAAACAATTGATCCTGGTGCTTGAAAATGTATGACAAAACCAAGATCTGGCTTATCGTAACCCATTCCGAGTGCGACTGTTGCAACCAATACCTTGATCTCATTATTAAGAAGAAGACCTTCAAGATGTTTACGATATTCGTTTGGGTCAGGGTGTTCAAGACTCGTCACGTCACTATAATATGACCTTGCGGCAATGCCCCTGGAATTGAGCCAGTCAGAAACCCTATCCGCATCCCTCTTTGTTAATGTATAGACGATTCCCGTACCATCTATGTTCGGCAAATTGTCGGCCAACCACGCAAGGCGTGCCGACTGATCAGGAAGGCTTATTGTTTGAAGCGCGAGTGTCTCTCTCAATAATGGACCTCTCTGGATCTCAATATCACCGAGCTGAGTTTGTATGTCGTTAATTACTCGATCATTCGCCGTTGCTGTTGTACCAAGCAGTGGAACATTAGGTGGCAAATGCTGCAAGATACTAACTAAGCGTCGATAATCTGGGCGAAAATCATGACCCCAATCAGATATGCAGTGAGCCTCGTCAACAACAAGTAGGCCGATACTTTCTGCAATGGGCAGCAATACGTCACGAACAAAATCATCATTCGCCAACCGTTCTGGCGATATCAACAAAGCATCCACGTCTCCTGACCGCACTGTTCGGATCAATTCTGGCCAATTCTCAGTATTTGTAGAATTAATTGTAAGAGCACTTATTCCGAGACGACTGGCAGCCTCGATTTGATTTCGCATTAGTGCTAGCAGTGGTGAAACAATCAAGGTTGGCCCTTTTCCGCTATCACGCAACATGCGTGTGGCAATGAAATATACTGAACTTTTCCCCCAGCCAGTTCGCTCGACGACCAATAACTTTTTTGTCCTATTGACCAATGCGTCAATTGCCTCCCATTGGCCGGCCCGAAAATCAGCAATCGGCGATTGTAGAGATCGGCGGAGAAAGATAAGTGCATCATTTCGACTAAAATTTGGCATCGTAAAATCTTCTCTCATCCAGAATCGTCTTTTTTTCTTAATCACAGTGTGTTTTTCGCTATATCATATGCACAATGGATCGAACCTGTTTGGTGAGCTAGATAAGACGATCGGTCTCTAGGCTGGCGATAAAAGCATTGAAGCTCGGGGATTTTGTCCGCGCCTTTTCAATATCAAAATGTCTTCCCATAACTTCAGCCATCTTAATTGCCCCGTGAACATCAGGGGAAAGAATCGTCTTGATGTTTCCTTTTGAATCGGAAATCCTTTCTGGCTCTTCTCCAAGCAGTCTTTTAAATGCGGCATTTTCTGACCTATTTAAATAAGGAAAATGCTCATTCAGTCCGGCAAAATACCAACACTCTATTTCATTTTCAACGACATCCACTCTGCATCCAGCAAACGGTACACCAGAACTCCTGAGTGCTGCTTCGATTTCCTCTTTCTTTGTTTGTTGTCCCACCTTGTCGGTAAATATGTGGTCAACAATAACTCGATAATGGACTTCTGCGTCCCCATAGATGTATTTTTTATTTTCGATTACGGCATTTGCCATCCTGTATGTTTCAGTTCTTCTCAGTCGAGCCTTGCCACCTTCCGGATTAGTTGCTAGTGGAGGGAACGGAAAAAACCAAAAAAGCCCCTCACCTTTTTGAAATAAATGGGGACTTTTTTCTTCAAGCGGCAAAAAGCCAAGTTTACTCTGCAGTAGGCTGGGCAAAAAATGCCTTTCGCTCGGACCCTCTCCAATTAATACACAAAGATTAGTCATATTCCTTGTTTGGGAAAATATCGTCTATCAAGCCATCAACAAAAAGTTCTGAGTTCTTTTTCTCCAAAAACATTTTTCGGTCCTTCTCTGGCAAAAGATGGATTACTTTTTCGTAATCGTAAATATTACACCGATTCGCCAACTTCTTAGAGCCTGGCAGAGAAGGGGTGTCTTTCAAGAGGAAGAGTTCCTTCTTTTCGAAGCCGTCAATAAAGTAAGGAGAGTGGCTAGACATAAATAGTTGCACTTTTTCGGAAAGGGACTTGATGACCTCCATAAATTGAGGCATCAATCTCGGGTGTATCAGGGAGTCTATCTCGTCAAAAATCATCATATTGGGAGATTTATAACTTTTTTCCACCTCAGGCAATCGCGTCCAATTCAAAAGGAGGATAAAAAACAACAGAGTGGATGTACCGTTAGAAATAGTCCAGATGTCACGAGGTCCATTGGGCGAGTCAACGCAAATTTCGCCCTTATTTGTTCCCTTAGCACTAATCGAAATTCCAGTGACTATGCCGTCAGTGTAGGTTTTTAAGTCGCCATTAAAATTCTCATGTTGCTTCTCATTGCGCTGTAAATCAGCAAGGAGGAATATAAATTTGGATTTATCGAACGGGACATTGCTCAAACTAAATCCGTCACTTTTCTCTCTCGGTTTTAACCGATCAGCTGCCTGTTCGTATGTCTCCCTTGTTTCCCTAATCGTAACAAAACGATGTATATCGGCTGTCCTATTAACCCAACTTATGACAGTTTTGTTAAAATCAAAGAAAAAATTCAAGTACTCTTCTTGATTGGGAAATACCTTTTTCGAAACTTGAACAACTTTTGTGGCACTTTGTTGAATTTCTTTATTAAAACTCTCTTCATAGACCAATTTATTTTCGACGCTTTTATATAGATCTTCCCGATTATCTTTAAAATCCTCCCATTTAACATTATTGTCGCTATCGTTACCAAAAAAGCGTCCAGTAAAATATAACTTATGAACCTTAGACAACCCTCGCGTATCAATTGTCTTCTCATAGAGAAATCCTGACGGGTTGATGCAGAAAAACTTCTTCTGATCATCGAGAAGGTAGCATACGTCACTTTTTATTTCGCCAACCGTGGCAGTAATTTGGGCGTAGTCTTTGCCTGGGTGGCACGTAACTACATTATTTGAAAAATACTCCGAATAGTCTCTTTCTCTGCTTAGGGACTGACTCAGGGCGAGCAAGAAATTTGATTTTCCGCTAGAATTTTTCCCCGTAAGAACATTAATTTTGTGAAAATTAATGTCTGCCCGGACAATGTTTCTAAAGTCCTTTATCTTGATATTTGTTATCCTCATGGAATAAATTTAACCCTAACTTTTATATGTCTGAATACTACTTCTTTGGGTCATTCTTTGCAAATTTAAATATCTTCCAGAGAATATTTAAACTACTAGTTTGTGAGAAATATGGCTTAAATACGTAGATAAACATGGTAAAGTGAGTATTTCTTAGATATTTAAAGATATTTTGTGGTGATTTGTAGGTAAGTTGGGTTTAAAAACCAAAAACACAAGATTTGAGGCGAAGTTTGGATACCCCGACGAAATAGGCTATTTATTGGGCCACCAAGCGCCAACTTTGCCCATGCATCGGGGACCGGACCATTGCTGTTCCCTTGCTGTGACAACCATGGGCTCTGCCCATGGTTGTCTTTATTCCAATTTTTTAAGGGTGTGCATGGTGTTTTTACAGAAAATTTTCCACAGCACAAGTCAATCAAAAACTTACGCCACCCCCTTCGTAAAGCACAGCAACTCCTGACTCGCATTTGGGACATGGAGCATCCACCTCAAGAAAGTTGGCTTTTGTGGTGCATTCGGGGCACTCATCTTTACCATCCATCACATCAACGGTTTTCTTGCATGACAGGCACACCTGCTGGCTTTTGTATCCTTTAATGAAAAGTCGACCGATCCTTGAAACCGGAAGTTTTCGAGAGATCCCAAATCTGCGCCAAATGGGAAAATTGACTCGTAGCCCCACTCTGAACGAACAGTCCGGGCTTGAGCAATGATAAGTGATGATGCCCGCCATTTAGGTTATTAGGTTAAAACCACTCGTGTCCCGTTAAAACGCGCCCCTCCCAAAACGGCTTCATTGTGAAGCCGTTTTTCTCTATGTTTGTTCTGCACGATTTGAATTGAATATCAAT
>MHLS01000032.1:56634-66437 GCA_001819095.1 Candidatus Lloydbacteria bacterium RIFCSPLOWO2_02_FULL_54_12 | reverse complement strand
AGGTGGTTAAAGGGTTTCCGGCCTTTGTGTTTTTTCATGCCTTCTATGTTACAAGAAGTTGCATTTCAAAGGAGAATTTTCATAGTTCCCAACAAACTTCTCTCTTCACCCACACACGCGAACAAACAAAGAAACAGTTGAACAAAAAATCCCGCGCAAATGCGATCGGGATTCGTGTGTGTCCAAACTCTATGCCGAGAGAACTGGCAGATCATACTCAAACGCGGATTTGCCATTCCGTTTGACCTCTTCGGTCTCTCGGACCGACTGTTTACCGGTGCCGATGCGGACGATTGCGTCGAGTACGCCGACGAAGGTCGGGCTCTCGTCGCCCCAGTTCGCACCGACAACGATTCGCGCAGTGACCGGAAAGAGCGGATGCTCCATGGCGCGCTCGCAGGCAACGCCGACGGTCTTCCAGCCGCGCTTGGCCGCTTCGTCGTAAGCGATCTTGAGCACGCCGACGTTGGTCAAGCCGGAAACGACGGCGATCTCGCGGTCGGGACATGATTTCCTGACGCGGTCGTACGCATCGACGATCATCCGGCGCGCTTCATCTTCGTCGAAGCGGGTCGGCGGACAGTACCCAACGACACCCAACATGAGCGCGTCTTGCGTGATGCGGTACATCGCCGCCTTCGCCGTTCCGAGCACACGCGATTCACCGGTGAAAGCACAGCACGGCATGAAGTGGAGTGTACCCGGGTAGTCGTGACACGGGCAGTTACATGGCCCATTGACTCGGTCATATGTACTCATCGAAACCTCTCGGTGGGTGGAAGGACGAAAATGGCTAGTCCTTTTATACAGTAATTTAGAAATTTGTCAATGAATGCGTTGCCGCTCCGCGCAGGGGTAACTTGACGGAAGAATAAGTATGTGGTAGCGTCATGGCAGACTTGAAAAGGAAACTTCCGATGAAAAGCGTGCGGATCGAACCTAAGGGTGGGCAAACGTTTGCGGTCGACATCGTCTGCGTCTGCGGGAAAAATTGCCTGAAAAATGTGCTCACGGGCGAAAGGAGTTTTCGTCACCCTGCCACGATCGGCGAATCGCGCCCCAGGTCAACTATTTTCTTGATGTGTGACTGCGGGCTGACGTACAGCATCGTCGCCCAGGGTTCGCACTTTCACGTCAACAGTTGCGCGCGCGGAGAGAATCACGAAGTGCGAGTTCGCACCATGACCGAAGCCGAAGTCCGCGCGGAGTTGAAGGAGCGCTTCGGGGCGGTTCCACTTGATCATGCGCTTGCGGCGGTAGTGCTTGGCGGAGCGGAAATAATGCCGATCGAAGAGGCGCGAGAGACCCTTGCGATACTTGCAAAATCACAAGATGAACTTCCCGCCCTCATTGACATGCTTCGAAACAACCAGAGTGAAAGAACGAGCGAGCCCAGCAAGAAATAAAGGATCCTCAACTCCGCCCTGCGCAACCCGCAGGGTTTTTTTTAGACGCGAAAAACCATTCTACCTTTCCTTTCGCGCGCGACCTAATTTTTAACGACCAGAGGGAGTATAAAAATGGGAGTACTCTCGTGGTGAATCATTCCATAGAAACAATTCATCTGTTCGTATTCATTTGCCAGATGGCAACTCGTGTGATAGGTTTTTTACAGAAAAAATAGAGGTATCCGCGATGGAGCAGGATAAGAAGTTGGCTTTTTGCGAAATGTGGGGTTCCCTGTTTTGGTTCCTCGCCGATGCATGCTGGCTTTTTGAGTGGAAGATCCCGCTCCTCGTTTTTGCTCTCCCCGCGATCGCGCTCAATCTGTTCGTTTTCCGGTTCATCCAAAAAACTTGGGCGAACATTTGCGTGACCGCTTCAATGAATGCCTGGGTGTTCATGAATATCCTCTGGGCATGGGGAGACTTGGACGCCTCACCCCAGTTTATCGTTTGGGCAAAAGCCTTCTGTGTTTTTGGTTTGCTGTGCTTGCTCTTCAGTCCTGCCAAGGGATACGCGGACGCAGGAAATGCACTGGGAAGATATTTCCGGCGCTTCCGCATAAGGTAGAGTGGCTAAACGAATATCAGCAATCCCCCGCCCCGCGTAACCCTCGGGGCTTTCTTGTGTTACATTTTGTGTTACAGAGTTGACAAAAAATGTGCGGAATATTAGAGTATGCCTCCGCTTGGGGGAAAGAAGTTCTTTCCCAACCAACAACCAACTAGGAGGTTCACGTGGACATTCGGGCAAACGCCCCCTTCCCCGCTTCCGCATTAAGCAACTTTGAAGCATACGACTTCGTTTTTGACGGAGTGCCCTGCGCAGGAATGGAGGGTCTCATGCAGGCACTCAAGATCGAAGATCATGCACTTCAAAAACAAGTCTGCCTGTTGACCGGCAAGACGGCAAAAAAGTTTGGACAGGATTATAACAGCACATGGAAGTCGGTGCAGACGCTCTGGTGGAAAGGGAGGGCGTACGCACGTGAAAGTGGAGCATATCAAGAGCTCGTCGACCGCGCGTTCGACGCACTTGCGACAAATGCGCGGTTTCAAGAGGTGCTCGTCTCCACCGGAACGGAGACGCTCACTCACTCGATCGGCTCCCACGACCCGAAAGAAACCGTCCTCACCGAAGAAGAATTCTGCTCCCGACTGACGAAACTTCGTTCAAGTCTCGCGCAGGAAGCCAAAGGGTAGGACACCGCCAACCCCGCACCCGCCTCTCGTGGGCGAGCGGGGTTTCTTTGTGCGGTCTTGCGTCATAATAATTTATGTGTTATTGTGTCTGCGATATATCAATCGCGATATATCCGTTCACGGGCGACCCGCTGAACGCAATTCCAGAGACTGGAGATCGAGAAATGAGTGCTCACCAAGCGAGTTCTTTCTACATACGAGAGGTAACAACGGTCAAATTCGAAGTAACGGGCTTTATGCGTGAGTTGTTGCGCATTGTTTATAACAGTCCGGAAATAAGCGACACGTGGGACCATGTCCAAGCAAGTGACATTGTCGACACGGGGCCCCCCGGACGGATGCAACGCCTCGCACGCGTCTCTTTCCGTCAAGGACCCGAGCGCAAATCGGTCGTGAAGTTCTTTTTTCTTGCCGGCAGGATCTATCCCCAAGGAACCAACCTCCCGGTGACATGGAAACTCGTCGGCTACACCGGCGTCCGCGAAGACAGAGCATTTCCGCGCGACGGCGATACCGACGTCACATGGATCGAGTAGCGGCCTTTCACGAAACGCCCCGCGCACAGCGGGGCGTTCTTAATTTTGTTGCGCAAAAATGTTGGGGTATGCCTTTTGCACCACGGAAACCGCTTCGCCTTTCTCAAGCATGCGCAACGTCTCAACAAAAAGTTTCTGATCGGACATCTGGCTGTGGTGGTGGAGTACTTCGCTCGGCGCAGTGTCGTTCCGGAGAATTCCGTACAACACGCGAGGGTCGATCTCCCCGCGAAGCGCCCCAAGGTCGAGCCCCGAAAAGCGTGCGATTCCTTCCGATTGACTGCGTGCGCCATCCCCCACTTTTGCGCCACGTGAGCGCGTCAGAGCGCTTTGGTAGTCGGCCTCATTGATGAGACCGCCGTGGGAGACATATCCCGCATACGAAAGACCCTTCTCGCCCTCGCGCCCCCGACCCTCGTCATTCGTCCCGTTATGCATTCCATCAACTTTAGTATGCTCCACGAGGAATAGCAAATCTGTCCCTGCGCCGTGCTTTATTGTTCCAAAAGAAACAAAATTTCGTCTAAAATTTAGGTAATTAGGGCGTTTCGTAACCATATGGTACTAAAATATCCACATGGCACAAGGGCGAAGGATTCCACAGATTCTTTTTCATGTTCGCCCATTCCCCAGTAGTAAAGTCGAGCCCACTGTGGGGCACGCGTGCGAATAAGGGCACAGACAAAATAAGGAAAATCTATTCTACCCTTCGGGCGCGACCAATTTTTCTTAGCGGCACTCCGCTCTAGAAAAATGAAGTACTCCTTGTGGTGAAGGGTTCCGTGAAAATATTAAGACACGTCGACGGTCAATTAATTGTGACTGTCCCCATTATCAACATTGGTGCTTGGCCAAGTTTTCCCTCAAAAATTTATATACATTTGTCCCAGCACTTGATTCACTGTAATATTTTGTTCAATATTATTACTTTTCTGTCCATAAACAAATCCAGCAACTGCGACCAGCAAAGCCAAGAAGCTATACCACCCCCCTCTTGTTTTTGGGAAAATAGCCGCTATGCCCGAGAAAGCCGGCACCTCTCTTTGGATTCTCTCAGCAACAACTTCCGATGACAACTTTTGCTCATAGGCTTCTCTAACTATTTGTGAAAAAATTGAGATCTCGCGAATTGTTCCTTCGGGCGCTGAGAGGATTTCTATCGAATTTCCTACAAAATTAAAAACTCCATCGGGGATATGTCCCGTGCTTCCACACTTGGGACAAGGGCCACTTTTATTTCCAGTAAGTGCGACATTGGTTGCATTATTAAAAGCAAACCCCGAGGCGAAGACTGTGCCGCAGGCGGGGTTGTCACAAAATGCTGGAAAATTCATAGATTCTAAAATTATTTCTACCATTAAATTGTTTCATAGTGACCAATCGCGACCGCCCCCACTAGCCAATTATTTTTGAAAAAATCCTTTTTTCACAAAATAATTTGCAAAAAAATTGTCCGCCTCTTCTTTGCGGTCAAATCTATTTTCTGGAGGAAATTCAAACTCTTGTATATCTACACCATCTCCGCTATAAACAAAAAGGGTTCCCGCTGGTGCCCACTTACCAGTTTCTCTTAACTGAAATGAGCTTGCACTAAATTGATTCATAGTCTTTGAAGAATTTACGTGCAAGCAGGAACGTGGAATATTTCCAAACCCAAATGAAGAGGGCGATGATTGAAAAGGCAACAGGTGCAACTAACCAATCAGGTGACGTAAAAGTCCCCGTCAGTTCAAATTTGTCTAGTGTGGATAGTAAGGTAGCCGAGCCACCACCTACCAAGATCAGGGAAATAATAAATCCGATTACCAACGAAACTCCGTTGAGCAAGTGACCAAGAGGGTTACCTTTTTCTTTCTCCATGATTTTTCTGGTTTATTTCCCCTACTCCTTCACCACACGAATACCAAGTTCGGCGAGTTGTTCGGGGGAGACGTCGCTCGGGGCGGACATCATGAGGTCTTTTCCAGTGCCGTCTTTTGCGAATGCTATTACCTCGCGGATGTTGGGCTCGTTTTGAAGGATGGCCATGACGCGGTCCAAGCCCCACGCGATGCCGCCGTGTGGCGGTGCGCCGGAGGCCAAGGCCTCTAACATGTGGCCGAATTTCGCCTCGATATCCTTGGGGTCGTGTCCCATAATCTCGAAGACGCGTTTCAGCGCTTCGGGTTTGTGGTTTCGGATGCTTCCTCCGCCGATCTCGAAACCGTTAAGTGCGATGTCGTACTGGGTCGTCAGAATTTCCCCAACATTTTCTTTGTTCATGAGCCACTCCATGTGTTCGGGCTTGGGAGCGGAGAACGGGTTGTGCGTGAAGGTCCACCCGCCTTTGTCGGCCTTCTCGAAGAACGGGAAGTCGATCACCCAACAGAATGCGAGGAGGTTGGGGTCGTTCTTGTCGTTCCGAATATCGGGCTTGTCGCTCCCGTATTTCTCCATCGCCTCTTTGTATGAGAAGCGCGGGAAAGGCATCTCTTGTATCTTCTTCTCGGGCATGGTCGTTTGGACGAGCTCGATGAGCAGGAGTTCGTTCAATGCCATGACATCTTCGCGCTCGACGAAACTCATTTCCATGTCGAGCTGGGTGAACTCGGGCTGTCGGTCGCCGCGCGTGTCTTCGTCGCGCATGCATCGCGCGAGCTGGAAATATTTCTCGAATCCCGAGACCATGAGGAGCTGTTTGTATTGTTGGGGCGACTGTGGGAGGGCGTAGAACTTCCCCTTCTCCAAGCGCGAGGGCACGAGGAAGTCGCGTGCGCCTTCGGGCGTTGATTTGGAGAGGAGCGGCGTTTCTATTTCGAGGAAGCCCTCCTTCGCGAGGAAGTTGCGGATGAAGAGAGCAACTTCGTGGCGGGCGCGCATGTTCTTTTGGAGACGCGGACGGCGTAGATCGATGTAGCGATACTTCAGGCGCACCTCTTCGCCTATTTCGCGTCCGTCACCGCGCAGGTCTATCGGAGGCGTCTCGGCCTCGTTTAACACCGCGACCGAAAGCACCTCAATCTCGAGCATGCCGTTCGCTTCGTCTTTGTTCACCATCTTTTCGGGGCGCGGGTTCACCTTCCCCGTGACCTCGATCACCCACTCGGGGCGGAGCATGTTCGCGGCCTCGTGGGCCTCCTTGTGATTGGGGAGGGCGACCATTTGCACCTTCCCGCTTCGGTCGCGCAGGTCGATGAAGATGAGTTTGCCGTGGTCGCGGCGAATATCCACCCAGCCTTTCAAGGTAACCTCTTGGCCGAGTTTTTCTTTGAGATTGGCGATGGGGGTGCGTTCGGTCATAAAAGTAGTTACTCGTGAGCAGTTGCTAGATGCTAGTGTCTAGTAACTGACGACTGATTATTGAAAATAGTTGATCTTCATCTTGGTCTTCACCTCGCGGAGGACCTCGCGGGCGGTCTGGCGGGCTTTGCGGGTGCCTTCCTCCAGAATGTCCATGACGAGGTGCTGTTCGCCTGCCAACTCGCGACGGCGCTCGCGTATCGGGTCGAGGAATTCATTCAAGATTGCGGCAAGGCGCTTCTTCAAGACAACGTCGCCCAAGCCGCCCTTTTTGTACTGGCGTTTGAGCGCCTCCAATTCTTTTTTGTTCGGGTCGAAGACATCGAGATAGGTGAAGACGACATTTCCCTCGACCTTTCCCGGATCGCTTGCGTGGACGTGCTTCGGGTCGGTGTACATCTTCATCACCTTCTCCTCGACGTCGTCTTCGTCGTCGGCGAGATAGATGGCATTGTTCAAGGACTTCGACATCTTGCCCTTGCCGTCGATGCCGACCAAACGCGGGTTCTTGGAAACGACGGGCTTGATGCGCTCGAACGTTTTGCCGTAAAGGCGGTTGAAGGAGTCGACGATCTCGTTCGTCTGCTCCAAGACCGGCAACTGATCATCGCCGACGGGAACGCGATTGGCCTTGAACGCGAGGATGTCCGCCGCTTGCGAAACGGGATACATGAGAAAGCCCGCCGGAACGTTCTCGCCGAAACCTTTCTGTGCGATCTCGGTCTTCACCGTCGGGTTCTGCTTCAGGCGCGAGACGGTGACGAGGTTCAAGAAAAAGATCGTGAGTTCCGCTATCTCCTGCACTTGCGACTGGATGAACATTGTCGTTTTCTTGGGGTCCATTCCGCATGCCAAGTTGTCGAGCGCGACCTCGCGGACCGCGTCGCGGACCTTCCCCGGATCGGCGGCATTGTCGGTCAATGCCTGCACATCGGCGACCATATAGAAAAGCTTCCCCGAGACAGACTTCTCGAGTTTCAGGCGGTTCTCGATGGAGCCCAAAAAATGGCCCAAATGGAGCCTTCCTGTGGGCCTATCCCCCGTGAGTACTGTTTCCTCGCTTCCCTTCATAAGAGAGCCATTTTAGCACGAAATTGCGGGGTTTGGTAGCGACCTAATTTTGCTTGCAAAATGGAAGCACCCTTGTGGTACGACCTAATTTTGCTTGCAAAATGGAAGCACCCTTGTGGTACGACCTAATTTTGCTTGCAAAATGGAAGCGACCTAAAAATGCTTTACGGTACCCCGTTTAGCATTTTGGAAGTCCCTTTAGGGGTACCCTTGTGGTGTGACCCAAATCTCTTCGAGCGAAGCGAAGCAGAGATTGGGAGTCCCCGAGGCATTGCGAGGGGGGCACCCCTCAATACAAGGTCGGCGTAGCAACTTCTTCAAGGTTCGACCTTCAAATCCAAATTCTCAAGGTCGAACCTTAGCTACACCGACCTTGGTTCGATTTAGTTTTCTTCCGCGAGGAGTTCGAGGGTGAAGGTCGAGCCCTTGCCTTCGCCGTCTGATGCGGCTTTGATCTTCCCGCCCTTGTGCTGTTCGAGCATCTTCTTCGCGACGTAGAGTCCGAGGCCGGAGCCCTCGGTGAAGAGTTTCGGGCTCGTCGGGCCGCGGCTGAACTTTTGGAAAAGATTCTGCATGTGGTCCGGCGGAATACCGATGCCGGTGTCTTTGATAGTGACGCGCAGAAGTCCGGCGGGCTTGTCTCTTTCGAGCGTGACGCGGATGCCGCCCTTCGTGGTGTACTTGACCGCATTATCGAGAAGGTTTGAGATGATCTGTTTGATCTTCTCCCCGTCGGCGGTGGCGATACACGGTTTGCGCTCCGCATAATTCGCCTCGAACGTAAGTCCCCGCTCTTTGGCGATGGGCGTATAGACGGCGACGAGCTCGTTCAGCATCGCGGTGACATCGACCGATGCAAAGTTATAGAGAAGCGTCCCCGTTTCAATCTTCGTGAGGTCGAGGAAGTCGGTGACGAGCTCCGCAACGCGCTTCGAGGAGAGGAAGATCTTGTTCACGGGATCTTTCATATTCTCTGGAAGGGCACCGTACGTCCCTTCGGCGAGCATGGAAGAATATCCGCCGATCGCGGTCACTGGTGCGCGCAGTTGATGAGAGACGACCGAGACGAACTCGCTCTTGCGCTGATCGAGTACTTGAATCTGCTCGTTCGAGATGACGAGCTTCCATTCGGTTTCGCGCAGGTGGTCTCCGAGATCCTTGACGCTCTTCTCGCTCTCAAGGCCACGGGCGGCTGTTATGGAGAGATACGGTGCGATGAAGAGAATCGCCGCGGCAAGGATGCGGACGGCGGTAACGGAAGAGAGAGCAATAACGCCGATAGCGAGGAAGACCGCCACGCCGCCCAATATCTCTACGAGTATAATCTTTTTTGAATGATCGATATGCATGGGTCGTCACTCTTTCGCTTCGGTTCAATCTATAATATCACATCACAAGGTCTCATCCGATTAAAATACAAGGTGGAACCTTGGGAAACGATTCTTAAGGTTCGACCTTGCATTTGCCACCCACCTTAGTCCGCCTAGCTCCGCCTTGTATTTTCAAGTCCCCTCCGCAGGGAATTCAATAACAAAGGTCGAGCCCAGCCCCACGCCGTCGGACTCCACAGAAAGATTCCCCTTTTGCGCCTCCAGCATCTTTTTGGCCACATAAAGCCCGAGACCGGAACCGCCGGTGTTCTCTTTTTGGCCGCCTTTTCCGCGGGTGAATTTGCCGAATATATGCTCTTTGTCGTCCGGAGAGAGGCCGATGCCGGTATCCTTGATGCGAACGGCGACGGTCTTCTTGGCGGTGTCCCTTCCCACCGAAACCGCGATCGAGCCCTTCGGCGTATATTTGATGGAGTTGTCGATGACATTCGATATGATCTGACGCAATTTGCCGTCGTCGGCGGAGACGACAAACTTTTGCTTTGCGGGGACATTGATCTCCAGTGTGAGGTCTTTTTCTTTTGCAACGAACACAAAGTCCGTGGCGACGTCCCGCAGTACTTCTCCGATGTCGACCGAAGTCATGTTGTAGGACATGGCGTCCTGCTCGATCTTTGAGAGGTCAAGGAAGTCCGCCACCATTTTCACCAAGCGTTGTGAGGACAGGAAGATGCGTTCGGCAGGCTCCTTCGTTTTCACTGAAAGCTTGCCGTAGAACCCTTCCATTAGAAGCGAAGCGTATCCCTTGATTGCGGTGATAGGCGCGCGCAACTGGTGCGAGACAAGCGAGACGAATTCGCTCTTGCGCTTATCGAGGATCTTCAGCTGTTCGTTGGAGCGCGCCAACTCGTAGTTCGTCTCGGCAAGTTTCTTCGCGAGCG
>MHLS01000032.1:56269-56591 GCA_001819095.1 Candidatus Lloydbacteria bacterium RIFCSPLOWO2_02_FULL_54_12 | reverse complement strand
AAGATGAGGCCGTCGATGACGCGGTCGATGACCGATACGGCAATCGTGATCTTCGCAAAATACACCACGGCGATGATCGACACGAACGCTTCCGTTGCGAGCAGTTTGAGGTCAAAGAGGTTGTGCTTGATGATTGCATACGCGGTGGCAATCACGATGGGAAGCGAATAGAGGGGGGTATATTTGAGGAAAGTTGTGTTGTGCAGAATCCCCGCGAAGATGAAATTGAACAGGACGAGCGACAGATAGGTCGCGAAGGAGCCGATGAGAAGGTACTTCCACTGCTGACGTTCGAGGCCGACGCTTTTTCGGAAGGTGCTGA
>MHLS01000032.1:53631-56242 GCA_001819095.1 Candidatus Lloydbacteria bacterium RIFCSPLOWO2_02_FULL_54_12 | reverse complement strand
CGTCGTTTATCGGACTTACGGTCATGTCGGCGAAGAGGTACGGCGAGAGCGTGAGACCAAGTACCACGACGAATGGTGCGAGGAAGGCAAGGGAGCGTTTGAGGGTGTAAGCATAGCCCGTCTTGGTGAAGAGGTGGACGAACGCAAAGAAAAGAAACGTGTGCCACGCCGCGAGGAACATCTCGATGCGGAGCCAGAAAAGCCCCGTCTTCGGATCGATTGTGAGTGTGTTGTAATTCGCGTACGAAAGCAGGGAAAAGATGAGAGTGATGAGGAAAAAGACGACGGCGCTCCAATCGCGGCGTCCCTGAAGGAGTATGGCGACCCCAAGGGAGAGGTTGAGTACGACAATAACGATGGTGAGCGAAAGCATGGTCTTAGGACTTCCAACGCTGTTTTCCCGCCCTGTCGAAGAGCGCGGAGGAGCGATAGTGATGAAGTACGATGAGCGGTCGGGCTTTCTTCTCGCCGACGGCGGCGACGAGGCGCTTGTACTCGCTGTTCATGACTTGGACATTCCGGAAGATGAGTTCTTCGATATGCCGTGCGGTCTTTTTGTCGGCGCGCACATTCTCGTGGAGTTCGACATGCACTTTAAAGCGCTGGTCTCTTCCCTTCTCCATGTTGGTGTGCATGACGAAGCGCCCCGTCGCAAAGCGGTTTCCCGCGCTTTTTTCGAGCGCGCCGCGCACATGCTCGGGATAGATCTTGAGACCATAGAAAGAGGCAACCATCTTGTCGCGGCCGTAGATCGTCACGAACGGGAGATGCCAACCGCGCTGGATCTTTTCCCGCTCGCCTTTCCCTTTGAAAAGCGGTACACCCTCCTCGGCAAACATACGTGCGATGTCTTCGTAACCGAGGATATTCCCTCGGTCGCCGATATCGTAGCGGATAAGCGGTATGCCGCTTCCTGCAGAGAAGATGATCTGCGAATCGGGGAGCTCCTCGATGTAGCGCATGGAGGGGTCATACTGCGCCAAGGTCGGCACGCGCAGGTCGCCCCCGAAGAAGCGGGTGTGGAGCGACTTGTGTCCGGTGACGGCCCGACGGATCGCGATGGAAAGTGGGGTCTCGTGCGCCACGATGAGCGCGTCGGCGGTACCATAAATATTGAGGGACCCGAAGATGTTCTTGGGGATACCCGCCATGCGATGCACCTCGTCGCGCCAGTCTTCGCTGAACGATTCGGCGGCGAAGAGAAAGCGCACCGAGAAGTCCTTCCAACGAACGCCTTGGCGTGTGCCGGCATCGATGACATCCTTGATGAACGGCGGATACCCCGCAAGTATCACTTGGTCGTAGAAGCCGCCCAAACTTTTCACTGCACTGACGACCTGCTCAAGCTCGATTCCCGGCGCCACGAGGGTGAGCGGGTGTTTCGCGGCGATACGCTCGAGTGACTCGTACGTCGTTGTACCCGCGACCCACATACCCATTGCGAATGTGTTGACGAACAGTGTGCGTTTTTTATCTATGTTGAAAAAATCGACAAGGAAGAGTTCGTGGATGATTGCGGCCTCTTCGGTGTTCGCCGTGCCGCGCGGCCAGAAGAACGGAACGCCGCTTGAGCCGGAACTCGCCGAGATCATGTTCCTCTCTGCGAGGTCGCCCTTGGGAACGAGTTCGTGGAGCGGATATGCGCGAAGGTAGTTCTCTTTCGTGACGAGCGGAAGAAGCTTGAAATCGGAGATCGTACGTATCGATCTCGGGTTGACGCCGTTTCGCTTCAGGAATTTCTTATATGCGGGAACACCCCGTGCCGTTTTGTGAAAAAGCCGAAGCGCCCCCTCTCTTCCGCGGCGTAGCCACTCCGCTTCTTTTGCGGAACGGATACGTGCATGTCGTTTTGAGAATTCGTCGGCCATGTACTTATGATCTTACCGTATAGAGCTGGCTTAAACCGAAAGCATAGCGTCCGCTTTCGACCGGTACCCCAAGGAGAATATCACGAATCGCATGTGCAAGCACCGCGCCGCGCAGAAATGACGCTTCCGCGAGCTGGGGAATGCCAATCAGAGTCTTTCCCACCTTATCGAATGAGTCATTCAGGCGGTCCGAAAGATATTCCCGTCCCATGAAGTCCCTCGCAAGCGCGATCTTCTCTTCGAACGGAAGTTTTTTTGCTACGGCGTCGATGACATCTTTGGTGAGCTTCCCCGAAAGAAGCGGGAGATCCGGCGTCGTGTCGAAGCGCTCGATATCGAGGATGATGTCGTGACCATTTCCCGTCACCATCACAACGGGTTTCTTCTTTTTCCGTGCCTCCTCGCGGAGCAATATCTTGAGTGGAAGGTTGTCCATCTCTTCAACGACAATATCCGCGTCAGTGATAAAGCGCTCAAGATTGTCCTTTGCAATGCCGTCGGGCCACACCTCGATTGCGAGGAACGGGTCGATCTCATAGGCTTGCCGCGCGGAAAGCACCGCTTTGTTCTCGCCGAGGTCGGGGAGTCCCGCGCGAAAGCGGTTCAGGTTCGAGAGTGCGAGCGTATCGTTATCGGCCATGCGGAATTTGTTTCCGATGCCCTCCTGTGCGAGGCATATCGCGGCGGGATTCCCCACGTTCAGCCCTGCGATGGCGATTGTCTTCGACGCGAGCAGTCGCCCC
>MHLS01000032.1:48778-53620 GCA_001819095.1 Candidatus Lloydbacteria bacterium RIFCSPLOWO2_02_FULL_54_12 | reverse complement strand
GATGAGGTCTTTGTTGCGCGAAAGTCGGAGCGCCTTGAAGGCCTCCTCGGGAAGGACATGCACGGCGACGGAACGCCACGGGTAAACGACCCACGTCCCGTCAAGGGATGCGTCGAAAGGGAAAGGCGGTTTCTCTCCCCTTGCGAGAAAGGTCGGGTCGAGGAGGAGTCCGTATTCAGCGTTCTCTTCGCGCAAAAGGTCGTCGATCAATGTGAGTTTCCCCCGCTCTTTTTCCCAAGACGCACGGAAGCTTGCGAATTCCTCTCTCCCCTCTTTCGTCCCCAGAAAAAGAAGCGGCGTATAGCCATGCGGTCCCTCATGCACGTTCACAGTCATGGTGAAATTATACCATGCGTTCGCTCGGGGGGTGGCGCGGCGAGAGCGGCAGAGTGTAGAGCGGAAAACCGAGTGTAAAGAGGAATTGCGGGAGCAGATCGGAGCCCACCATGGCACCCAACTCTTTGCGCAGTTCAGGACTCTCTATTGCCGCGACGAAGACCGAAGTTTTTGCGCCTTGCGCGTTGGTGAGTAGCGAAGCGCGTTCGAACAGTCGGCCCGTATCGAGCCATGCGCGCGGCGTGTCGAAGGAGGTGGTGATCACTCCCACAGCCGGTGCACTCAAGATACTTTGGGTATTGAGCTTTGCCAGAAGTGGGCCCATATTGAAGGTCCGTATGAGCCGCGGCAGAACGAGTGAGAGAGGCCCAGGGGCGAGCATTGCGTAACCGGGGATCCCGTCCTTACGGGCCGAATAGTTACTGACCATCCAATGTGAAAGTTCGGCGCGGAACGCTTTGTCGGCGTGAGCGATACGCATGCCGCGGGCGGTCAATTCGGCGCATTGCGCACGATCGTCCTTGTCCGTGAAAAGGTGCAGACGTGCATCTCCTTCGATAAGGGCGATGAGTCGTGAGGAAAGTTCGTCGGGGAGTGGCTTGTCGAGGGAGGGTCCGCGTGCATTGAAACGACCCGCCATCGCTTTGACCGTCGGAAGAAGGTCGGCAATGGTCCCGCGCGAGGAGTGGAGGTTGAGTCGTGCAACGGGGGCCGTGAGGTCGGTAAGGCCACCGATCCCCGTACTTTCGAACATGTCAAAATATTTTGCCGCGCTCTCAAGATTCTCGAGGCATCCGCCGAGAGAGATGTACAGACAGCGGCTGTCTTTGTCGCCCTCCGGTAGTTTGCGCGATCGGTCCGCGTAGAGTTCGCAGATGTTTCCCGTGACGCGAAAAAGCCATGGTTGGCTGTTATGCGTCGACGGTGCGCGCACCGCGAAAGCGAGCAGTGCTTCTACCTGCTCCCGCATGGTCCCCTCTGACGGAAATGTTCGATGGTCGAGCATAAAAGCCGACTTGTTGTCTTACAACCCCCTAATAATCTCAAGGTATTTGTCTCTTGAGATACCGAGTGTTCTTAGGTTATTGAGCACAATGAAAGGTGGTAGTGAGTCTCGGGGAATCACGATAGGTCGCTTCAATCCCCGCTTCCAATAGATGCGGTGGTCTCCTTCTTCGCGCGAAAACTGGCAACCAACGGCAAAAAGAAATCGTTCGAACTTCTTCCAGTGGATGACGCCGAGTTTCGGCATAGTACCTTATGCAAAGGCGGGCATGCGAACACCGACAGAGGTCGAACTGACGACCGGCGGCCGCCATGAAGCGTTCTTGCGTTGACGCGCATGACTCCAGCCCAGTTCAGAAAGGACCACTTCGGCGGTTCCGGCGTCGATGATCTCCTTTAAAAAAAGGTACGTAAGTTCGCCAAAACGTTTCTTCGCTTCAGTCTGCGACCGCCCGACAGTGGAAATATCAAGCGCGGGAGAATAGGCCACCACATATTTGCCCTGTTTCAAAAACTGCACCGGCAAGTTGACAGAGTATCCTTGTTTCATGATGTGCGCATTATACGGTAATTTTCAGTCGAACGCTAGACGGGTCGTCGAGAGCACTACCCCGACACGTTGTTCGGCGCCATAAAGTGCTACAGCCCTTCTCCGCGGAGTTCTTCAATCATCTTCTTCGCTTTGCCGGAGAGGCGGGTCGGGGTCTTGATGTTCACGTGTATCAGTATATCACCTGCGCGACCGCGGCCCGGATTGGGAACTCCGCGATCCTTGAGGCGGAGCGTGTCGCCGAACTTGACCCCTTCAGGCACCTTCACCTCAACTTGTTTCCCGTCGAGTGTTGTCACTTTGTAGGTCGCACCGAGGAGTGCGTCGGAGAGCTTCACATCGAGCGTCATGATGAGGTTGTTGCCTTCGCGGTGATAGAGTGCATGCGGCTTCACGTGGACTTTGATATAAAGGTCGCCCGGAATGCCTTGCGCGACCGCCTCGCCGCGCCCGCTCATGCGCAACATTTCACCGTTATTGATGCCCGGCGGTACGCCGATCGCTATTTCCTCCTGTTTCTTGTATATTCCCATTCCGCCGCACGTTTTACATTTTTCTTCCGGAGTCTCCCCTTTTCCGTTGCAGGCGTTGCAGGTGTGCACGGTCGAGAAGTTGCCCAAAAATGATTTGCGCATTTCGGTGACGCGGCCTTTGCCGTTGCAGGTGGCGCATTTCTTCATCTTCGTTCCCGGTTTCGCACCCGAGCCGCCGCAAGTGTCGCATTGCGATGCTTTGCCGAGGAGGACTTTGCGCTGTGCTCCGAAGATGCTTTCCTCGAAAGAGATCTCGATGTCGATAGAGATGTCGCGCCCGCGCTCGACATGACTCCCCGTCGCGCTCGCGTAGCCGCCACCGAAGATGTCGCCGAAGATGTCGCCGAGGTCGACGCCCTCAAAACCCTGTCCGCCGAAGCCGCTGAAGCCTTCGAAGCCCCCCTGCCCCCCCTGCGGCCCCGCCCCGTTAAAGGTGTGCCCGTAGGTGTCGTATTCGCGCCGCTTGGTGTCGTCGGAGAGCGTCTGGTACGCCTCGTTCACCTCCTTGAACTTCGCTTCGTTCCCGCCCCTTTTGTCGGGATGATATTGATGCGCGAGTTTATGGAACGCCTTTTTGATGTCGTCCTTTGACGCTTTGCGGTCGACGCCGAGGGTGTTGTAGAAGTCGTTTCCGGCCATAAGTTGTTAGTATAACAGGTTATTTTTATTTGACAAGAGTTTCTTTCCGTGTTTTTAAAAAACTGACCTTAGGCCGTTAAATAAACTTGTCCGCCCGTCCAATCCCGAGGGCTTGCCGACGGGGTATTTGGCGGGCGGAACCACGGGCAAGTTTTTTGGAAGCGGAGCGGGCCGCCGCCCGCCCTACAGAGTATGCGCCCACTCATCCCAGCAGTAGAACTGCAGGGATGAATGGACGCTCCCAATAAAAATACAAGGTCGGACCTTAAAGAATCAATTCCCAAGGTCCGACCTTGTATTTTTTTGAAGAATTTCTTCTATATTTAACCCTGGCGTAGCAGCTTCTTCAAGGTTCGCTTCAATCCAAATTCTCAAGGTCGAACCTTAGCTACGCCGACCTTAGGCCGTCGAGAGTTAGTCCCCAAGGTCTGACCTTGTGTTTTTAGAAATGCGCCTTCCGGCCCGCATCGTAGACCGAGCCCTCCTCCGCGAATCGCTTTTTATGTTTACACAAAAATATCAGTGGCGGAGTTTTGTTTCAACAAGGCGCACGCGTTTCTCCAGAGCAAGAAATTCCTGGTAGTCTACCTTTTTTGCCAAACCAGATTTCACGATTTCCATGTTCACTTTTGAGATATCCGAATCTTCTTTCAGTTCCCCGACTACCTCTCTCTGTGCGTCAAGCTTGCGATTGATGCCGCTAAACTGTTCAATCACCGCATCAAAGCGGTGGTCAAAGTGTTCTGCCAATGACCCAAGGTATCTTTTCATCTCCGCATCGGAGTGTTTCGGTTGTTCAGCTTTTTTCTTCATGCTTTTAAGGTTAGCTCGAACGTGGAGGAATTGCAAATCGGTGGTGAAAAATACAAGGTCGGACCTTGGGAATTAAAAGACGGCCAACTTCTCCAAGGTCTCACCTTGCAAAGCACCACAGAGGGCACTTCCACTTTTCTAAGAGGACTACCTCTAAGAAAAGTGTGTCGCCAAGGAGAGACCTTAGGCCGTCCCCAACCTTGTATTTTTTTGCTTCTTAATTTTCTAGACATCGTGGACGGTGCCGCCTGCGGGAGGTGGCGTCGCACCCCCTTCTTGCGGCGGCGTCTCCGGGGGCGTTTCTGTTTTCGCGGCTTTCGCCATCGCTTCGCCGATCTTCTGCATGTGCTGTGAAAGTTCCTCGGAGGCTTTTTTGAGCGCATCCATATCCGTCCCATCTTTCACTTTCTTCACTTCGGCAATCTTCGCTTCGACATCAGTCTTCACGTCAGCGGGGATCTTGTCGCCCGCGTCCTTGAGCGCTTTCTCGGCGGTATAGACCATGCTCTCGGCGACGTTCTTCACCTCAACGCGTTCCTGCTTTTCCTTGTCGGCGTCGGCATGCACCTCGGCCTCCTTCTTCATGCGGTCGATATCCTCTTTAGAGAGCGAGGAGCGCGCTTCGATGCGGATGGATTGCTCCTTCCCGCTCGTCTTGTCCTTCGCCTTCACGCTTAAGATGCCGTTCGCGTCGACGTCGAAGGTCACTTCGACCTGTGGCATCCCCCGCGGAGCCGGCGGTATGCCGTCTAACATGAACTTCCCGAGCGATTTGTTATCCCCCGCCATGGGGCGCTCACCCTGCACGACGTGGACCTCAACGGAAGTTTGGTTGTCGGCGGCGGTCGAGAATATCTGCGTACGCGAGGCGGGAATGGTCGTATTTTTGTCGATGAGGTGCGTCGCAATGCCCCCCATTGTTTCGATGCCTAAGGAAAGCGGGATGACGTCAAGAAGCAGGATGTC
>MHLS01000032.1:43377-48750 GCA_001819095.1 Candidatus Lloydbacteria bacterium RIFCSPLOWO2_02_FULL_54_12 | reverse complement strand
CGGGTTTGACCACCGACCAAGATGACCTCATTGATGTCGGCGATCTTGAAGGGCGATGCTTCCATTGCGCGCTTGGTAATCTCCACGGCGCGGTGGATGAATTCCTGCGTCAGTTCTTCCAGTTTTGCGCGCGAGAGTTTGATGACCAAGTGTTCGGGGCCGTTGGGACCGGAGGTGATGAACGGAAGATTTACTTCGCTCTCGATCGCGCTTGAAAGTTCGATCTTGACCTTCTCCGCGGCTTCGTCGAGGCGCTGTTTGGAGAGCGGGTCCTGACGCACATCGATACCGGAAGTCTTTTTGAAGTCATCGGCAAGCCAGTTGATAATCTTTTGGTCGATGTCTTTCCCGCCCAAGTGCGCGTCGCCGTCGGTCGCCTTCACTTCGATAACGTCATTTCCCACTTCGAGGACGGAAATATCGAATGTACCCCCGCCGAAGTCGAAGACGACAATCTTCTCGTCCTTCTTCTTGTTGAAGCCGTACGCAAGCGCGGCCGCGGTCGGCTCGTTTATGATGCGCTTCACATCAAGGCCCGCGATCTTTCCCGCGTCCTTCGTCGCCTGCCGCTGTGCGTCGTTAAAATATGCCGGTACCGTAATAACTGCTTCGGTGATCTTCTCGCCGAGATTGGCTTCGGCGTCGGCCTTCAGTTTCTGCAGAATCATGGCCGAAATCTCCTCGGGTCGGTTCCACTTATCGGCCATTGCGACCTCGATGCCGCCATTTTGGGATTTGCGCATCTCGAAAGAGACCGCCGAACGGTCTTTCCCCACCGCCGGCTCGTCGAAATTATGTCCGATGAACCGTTTGATCTGATAGACGGTGTTCTTCGGATTGGTCACTGCCTGGCGTTTCGCCGGAAGCCCCACGATGCGCTCGCCGTTCTTTGCGACGGCGACGATCGATGGGGTCGTGCGTCCACCCTCCGCATTCTCGATGATGCGCGGCTCACCACCCTCGACGATGGCCATCGCCGAGTTGGTCGTTCCTAAGTCGATACCGAGTATTTTTGCCATATGGTTTTTAGTTACAAGTCACTGCTCGTCAGTCACTAGTTGTGAGGAACATGCATGTGCATTTCTCCGTTTTACTAATGACCGAAAATCGGTGGCTTTTTGATAATCCATTATTACTGTTTTTCCGTTTCCGCGGTAGCATCACTCTTCGCGCCGTAGACCTTGACCCGTGGCGAACGGATGAGCTTTCCGTTCAGGCGGTAACCCAGCTGAAGCACTTCGGCTACCTTATGATACTTTCCGGAGTCCGTCGTTTCAACTGTGCCTATCGCGGTGTGCTCTTTGGGGTCGAATACGGCGCCCGCGGGATCGATCGGGGTGACGCCGTGGTTTCCGAGGATCTGCACGAGTTGCGCGTGGATATGCTCGACGCCCCTCCGCCATGACTCGTCCACTTTCGCCCACGCCGTCTTGTTGGCGAACGCCATATGGAAGCTTTCAAGGACGGGAATGAGGTCGTTCACGAGTTCTTCGCGGGCAAATTTCAGAAATTCGCCCTTGTTTTCCTCTTCGCGCTTCTTGTAGTTGATGAAATCTGCTTTCGCCCTCTGCCAGCCGTCCAGATTGGCCGCTTTCTCCTTTTCAGCGGTGCGTAATTTTTCTCGTAAGCGCTTGATGCGTTCTTCGGGTGTAGTACCGCTCCCAAGACCCGAGTCGTCATTATACGACTCTATAACGACATCGTCAACTGACTCATCGGCTTTTTTGTGTGCCGCGCCAGCCTCCGGAATATCTCGGTCTTTAGGCTTTTTTTGTTCGTCCGTTTTGTCCATCCCATTAGAGGTTTGGTGCGGACTCTGTTGTCCACGCTCCTACCCAATTATCAGTGGTAATTATTGCCCCGTTCGTCACCCTCGTTCGGCTTGCTTCGGGTCCGCGACCTCTCACGGGACGCGTACGGAGGCAATCTAGCAGGAAATTCACTTTTTGTCAAAAATTGACTAACCGGTTTCATTGTGGTATTTTGGGAAAAGTTCTGTAACCCAATGAGGAGTGCGCCATGTCCTACGAAGGACGACAGCAAGTGTGGTGTGAGAACGGCCACTACGATGTGTTCGACGCCGTCGACCATGTGCGCGACTGCATGGTCTGCAATGCACTTCCCGCTTTGGTCAATCAAGTCGACGACACGAACGGGAGTGCGGAGGGGTACATCGAGCCGGTCGAGACCGTTCCCGCGGTGTACTGCGAATGTTTTTCGTGCGGACACCGCCACGAAATAGTGCCGGCGAAATATGAAATCCCGAAGAAGGCGTAGCCGCTTCGGTGCGCAATCAAGCCCGCCATGTTCTGTGGCGGGTGTTTCTATGTTTAATAAAAAATACAAGGTCGAACCTTAGGAAATGATTCTTCAAGGTTCGACCTTGTATTTTTCCTCGCTCCTCTCAGCAAGGTATTTTCTTGTGAAGCCGTTTGCAGGTGAGATGCGGCTTGTTGGGGCCCCGTTGCGGGGAGCCGCATCGCAAGACCTTTTCAGATTTTTTCTGAAAAATCGAAAAGGTGTACAGCGCCTGTAAGGCGCGAAGCTCGGCTCCGTCAAGTTATTCACTTGACGGATTCGCGCCGAGGATGGTCGAGGCCTCTAGAGGAGAGGCCTCGTGTGTTCTGAAAAAGAGTTGTCCGAGCGGCCCTTACCGCTTCTTCCACTGTTTTCGCTTGCGCGATTTGCGGAACCCGAAGAGTTTGCGCTCCACCTTGCGCGAATCACGTTTCAAAAAGCCGAGTTTTTTCAGTGCGCCTTTTTGGTTCACATCTTCCTTGACGAGAATGCGGGAAAGCCCGAGCCGTATCGCCTCCGCCTGTGCATGGATACCACCCCCTCCAACCTTGATCGAGATCGTGTATTTGCCGGAAAACCCTTCCCGTGAAAGCGGGGCATGGACGATGGCGACGAGCGAGGGCAGGCCGAAGTACTTCTCTACAGTCCTTCCGTTCACTGTGACGACGGTCTTCGACGCACTCGTGGCGCGGACACGTGCGATGGCCGTTTTTCTGCGGCCGACGGCCTCGATGTACGGGAGCGACACCTTGGCGGCACGAACGGTTTCTCCGATGCGAGGAGCGACTACGGCGACCGACGTCTCCCCCGCCTCACCCGTATCCGGTTTCGAGCGGGCAGGCCCGCCCGCTACAGGCGTTCGGGTAGACCTTGTCGGCTTTGATGTTTTTGGTTTTGCGGTAGTTGCCATAGGGTCTATTCTTCAATGATTAAATGTTTCATGCGTTTCTCGCGAAGGGTGTTCGGTGGGAGCATTCCTTTCACGGCGCGCTTGAGCGCCCCTCCGTATCCTTTCGTAGCAATGATGTGGGCGAGCGAAAGGGAACGGTCGGAGCCCGGATACCCGCTGTGGCTGTGGAATTTCGTCTGGACCCGCTTCTTGTCACTTAGGGCAAGGCCGCTTGCATGCTTCACACGTACCGTCACATTCGCGACGACATTCTTCTTCACACTCGTCGTGTTCTTGGCCAAAAGGATCTTCGCCGCCTCGCTCGCGACGCGTCCGAGTGACTTTCCTGTTGCATCAATGATGTGTTCTGTTGCCATGGTAGTAGTAGCGAATTATACGAATGCGATACTCGCAAGCGCGCTTGCGTCCCCTTTCCCCGAGCGCTTGCCGAGTTTGGTGATACGCGTGTATCCGCCTTGTCGAGACTTATATTTGGGCGCTATCTCCTTCATGAGCTTTTTCACAATGTCCTCGTTGTTGTTGAGGCGCGACAAGAGCAAACGGGTGTCATGCGGGGAACCTCCTCGCGCACGAGTGACGAGTTTTTCGACCGCAGAACGGAGCGTTTTCGCCCGCGTTTCGGTGGTCGTGATCTTTTCATGCTGAATAAGCGCCACAAGCAGGGAGTGTACGAGCGCTTTGCGAGCGCCTTTCTGAAGTCCGAATTTCTTGTTTGCGTTGTGGTGTCTCATGGTAGATTTTCTTAGTGAGGCTTGGCGAGCTTTAGAAAATCACCACCCCGCCCCTTCATGTGTTCGATAGTACGTCCGGTGTATGTTGTCTGTGGTTTGTTCATTTTAAGCTTTGGATGATTTGCGTAAGAAGGTGCTGGGGTAAGAAAATTATAGTCGCGTTGCTCCTTAATTTTCATTACTGCTTGAGCGTTACTCCAAAGTTGGACAACGCGCGGCGAATCTCCTGAAGGCCCTTCTCGCCGAGCCCGTCGACCTCAAGGAGGTCATTCTCGCTCTTACGCACCAAGCCGCCGACGGTTCGGATGTTCGCCGACGCCAAGGCATTCTGCGTGCGCGCGGAAAGGTCGAGCGAGTCAATGCGCGTTTTCAGAAACTCGGTATCAATCTCTCCCTCGACGGAGGCGATCGGCGCGCTTTCCGTGGCAACTCCCGCGTCTGTCGATGCTTCCTCGGGCGCGAACTCCTCTTCTTTGAATCCTACGATCGCTTTCAACTGATGGATCATCACTTCGATGGCACTCTCGAGTGCGGCGCGCGGAGTGAGCGTCCCGTCGGTCTCGATGGTGATCTTGAGGCGGTTGTAATCCGTGCGGTCGCCGACGCGCATGCTCTCCACCTCGTAATTCGCACGGCGGATCGGCGTAAAGGCCGAGTCAAGCGCAATCGTTCCGATGCCCACTTTTTCCTTTTGGATCGCCTCTTTCGGGAGATAGCCGAGGCCAGTCTCGATCTTCATTTCTATTGAAAGAGCGGCGCCCTTTCCCGTCAACTCGCAGATGTACTGGTCGGGATTGAGCACCTCCACTTGTCCTCCCACGACGACATCGCCCGCGGTGACCTTGCGCGTGCCTTTGACGGCAAGCGTGACCGTTTGCGGTTCATCGGTCGACGAGCGAAAACGGACCTTTTTCAGGTTGAGAATGATGGTGATGACGTCCTCCTTCACGCCGTCGATGGTGGAGAATTCGTGGAGCACCCCGTCGATCTTCAACTGGGTGACCGCGGCGCCCGGGATCGAGGAAAGAATGATGCGGCGCAGGGAGTTGCCGAGGGTGTGGCCATAACCCGGATAAAGGCCCTCGATCTCATACACGCCAAGATTTCCGTCCTCGCGGACGGGCTTGGGCTTCGAGGGCAATGCGACATTATAATCAGGCATACCTATTGGGATTGATTATTTTTTATAATTAAAAACACTGACTCGATTATACGTTACGGCGGCTCTACTTTCTAGCGGCTATAGAACTCGATGACGGACTGAAAATTAAAGCCAATCTCATTCTTGTCGTATTTGGGCGCCCCTTTCACTTCGGCGGAGAGATTCACGGGGTCAGGCAGAAGCCAGTTCGGCGTCTTATGTTTTTCCAGCTTTTCCGCCGCAGTGCTGAAAAATACGGACGACTGACTCCCCGGACGAAGCGAAATAATCTC
>MHLS01000032.1:38560-43363 GCA_001819095.1 Candidatus Lloydbacteria bacterium RIFCSPLOWO2_02_FULL_54_12 | reverse complement strand
AAACGAGCTGGCGCGCTTGGGTGCGGCTCTGCGCAAATCCGAGGCGGTAGACCACATTGTCGAGACGACGCTCTAGCCGTTCGAAGAGGTGGTCGACGGGAGAACCCGACGACTCTTCGGCGGACTCTTTCACATACCGACTGAACTGCTTCTCGGAAAGCCCGTACACATTCCTGATCTTCTGCTTCTCTTTGAGCTGGGTGCCGTATTCCGTCACCATACTGCGGTGCTTGCGTTCGGAGAGCGGCTTGCCCGGCGGCGTAGGGCGTTTTTCAAAGATGCATTTCGGCGTAAAGCATTTATCGCCTTTCAAGAAAAGTTTTTCTCCCGCACGGCGGCAAGTTTTGCATTTAGGTGTCGTGGACATGGTGGTGTATTAAATCCTTCTTGGTTTTTTCGGACGAGGCCCGTTGTGCGGCACTGGTGTTCGGTCTTTGATCGAGTGGATTTCCACGCCCTTGGCGATGAACGCGCGGATAGCGGACTCACGGCCGCTTCCCACCCCGCGTACGATCGCGTCGACCGACTTCAACCCCATCAATTGCGCCTTCTCGGCAAGCAGTTCGCCGATCTTCGCCGCCGCGAAGGGCGTACCCTTTTTCGCGCCGGTGAAACCGAGCGAACCCGACGATGACCACATGAGCACCTTTCCGTCGGTGTCGGCGAGAGAAACCATCGTATTGTTGTAGGTCGACTGGATGTGGAGCGTCGCGTGAGTGATCTTCTTTTTCGGAACACGGGAAAGCGACCGCGCCTTCAAGCCCTGGTCGACCGACCCTCCGCCCTTTTTGACTATACGTTTCTTGCCCATGATTATTTCTTTTCCAATTTACGACGACCGCTTCCCATGGTCTTCCTCACGTTGCCGCGCACCGTGCGGGAGTTCGTCTTCGTGCGCTGGCCGTGGACCGGAAGTCCCCGTGCGTGGCGGACACCGCGGTATGCCTTGATGTCCTTCAATCGCTTGATGTTCCCCGCCTTTTCGCGGCGCAGATCACCCTCGATCTTCATGGACTCAATGATCTTGCGGATTCTTCCTTCTTCGTCGACAGAGATCTTTCCCGGCTTTGCCGTCGGGTCGACCTTCGCTTCATGCAGGATCTTTCTCGCGGCCGAGTACCCGATACCGTAAAAGACGGTGAGGCCCACCCACAGCTGTTTGTTGTCCGGAACGGTAATACCTAGGATACGCATGATGAAAATTAGCTAGCCTTGTCGCTGTTTATGGCGGGGATTCGTGCAGACGACATGGATAACACCGTGCCGACGGACCGTTTTACATTTCGCGCAGATTTTTTTTACGGATGATCGTACACGCATATTGTTTCACAAGAAAAAAAACAAGACCCCGGCCGCGATCGCCGAATGTCTCCCGACACTCGCCGCCAAACACCGGCCCGTCTTTTACAGTCTTTTGATAATCCGCAGTTTTCCGCCGTACGGATTCTCTTCCAAAGATACCTTATCCCCCACGAGGACCTTGATACGATGGATGCGCATTTTCCCCGAAAGGTACGCAAGGACCTCCTCGCCGCCTTCTACGGAAACGCGGAACATCGTGTTGGGCAGTGCTTCGTTAATTGTGCCTGTCAGCACTCGGCCTTTTTGCTTCTCATCACTCATTTTCAAGAGGGTCTCAAGATACTAGCAGAAGGCCATCGGGAGGTCAACCCTGTACTGGCCAAAACTCGCCACGGACTTGACTAATGCCGAGAAAGTAATCGGCGTGCTTATCTCTATCTTGCGGTTCGTGTTCGAGGCTTGGTACAGAATTAACTCTCTACGAGGCCAATATTGGTGTGCGGGAAGAGCGCATAAACCTCAGTTGCTATTGGTCCTTGAACTTGAATGTGCCGACAATGCCTGTGCCGGTGAACGGGAAGAGGGGGCCGTTGGGCAGGGGGTGGTTTTCGAGATAGGCGTTCCCGTTATAGTCCCGCACTTGTGTCGGCGCAAAGTGGATGGTGATCTCCTCTGTGCCGTCAGCTCCCCCGCTTCGGGCGGGTACGGTGAGGTTGCAGTCTGGAACACAGGTGTAGATGCCGGGGAAAGGCAGGACCAAGGTGTCGGAAAAAGCTGTTGAGCCGCGATTCACGACCGTGAGCACCAGATTTTTCGACCTTGTGACGACGACGCTTCCGAAATCAAGTCCCGATCCGACAATGGGGAGAACGCCGGTACCGAAGACCGGTAGGTCAAGCGAGGATGGAGGTGTAGTATTCGTTCCGGTAAATCTGGTGTTGACGGGGCCGATAAGCCCCGTCGTCTGGCCCGGCGAAAAGCGAATGGTCACCGTGCGCGGGACGTCGACGGAAATACCCGGATCCGGATACGCTCCGCAACCTGCGGTGCAAGTAAAATATGCGGGCAAGAGCCCCGAGAGCGACGCGCGTCCCTCGAGAAAACTCCCTACCTGTCCGATGTTCTCCACCGTGAAGCTCCGCGTCTCTGAGTCGCCAAGATAGACACTACCGAAGTCCCAGTGGCTTGGTGTGACGGAAAGTACGGGGATAAGCGTGAGCACGATAGTCGTACGCGCTTCCGCATTGATCGCGCTCCTTGCCTCGACGATGACCTTTGCGGTATATGTTCCGACCGAAGGATAGTTGTGGGAGACACTCATTTGTGCCGTCGTTGTCGCCGTACATCGTGTGCCGAAGGAATTTTCGACGCAACTGCCGGCGAGAGGAGGCGGGAGAACGCCGCAGATGCTCTCTGCGACCGAAACGTCGTTGGTCGTGCTCGAACAATTCCACCAGAAGTGGTAGTCGGCGGTATCGTTTCCGCCGGAGCGGTAGATGATACCGTTCGTGGCCGATCCGGCGTAAAGCGGTCCGTTCATGGTGTCGACGGCGAGTGATCGGATGACGATCTCCTCAATGCCTTCGGAAAGGGTCCAGTCGCCCGCATCATTGCAGTTGCCGGGCGTCCTGTGGTCACAGCGATAGATAATCCCGTGATCACCCCCGCTCCCTCCCGTTCCCGCATACACGACGCCACCGGCGGAATCGAAGACCAGTGAGTTGACGGTTCCCGACGGCGTATCGTAGGAGACGCGCCAATCGCTCGCACCGTTCCTGCAGGATGTCGAAGTATCACAACGATAGATGATGCCGTTCGCGCCGGATCCCGCAAAGAGCAGACCGTCCGTCGCGTTGAACGCGAGCGAATCGATCTCCGCCTCCGCGGTGTCATAGGCGATCATCCAATCACCCGATTCGTCGCACGCAGTGAACGCGGGATTACAACGATAGATGATCCCGTTCGACCTCGTCCCCGCGTAAATGATGCCGTGTGTCGAGTCGAACACCAGCACCGCAATGACCGACTCCGGCGTATCAAAAGCGAGCACCCAGCTCTCCTCCATTGCGCAGTTGGTCGCGATCGCGCATCGGTAGATCTTGCCGTGTTCACCGGTTCCGGCGTAGAACACGCCGTTCGTACCGTCTAAGATGAGCGAATCAATAGCCGAGTCATCGAGACGGGCAACGCGCACCCAATCTTCGTCAGCATCGCACAGGGTCACTGCGGTACTGCAGCGATAAATATTGCCGCCCGGACTTGTCCCCGCGTAAAGGGCGCCGCTTTGAACGTCGAAGATGAACGAGCTGAATTCGTTGCCCGAGCCGTGTGCATCGTAAGTCACGGTCCAGTCGCTACTCTCATCACACAGCGTTACCGTGTCACAGCGATAGATGATGCCGTATGAACCGGAGCCTGCGTAGAGCACGCCGTGCGTCGAATCGAATGCGATGGAAGCGATGTCCGATGCGGGGGTGGCGTAGGAGATGGTCCAGTTCGTGATCGAAAGGACGTCTACCGCTGTGCCGGTGGCGCTTGCGGTAACGGTGGTCAGAAGCGGCGGAGCTCCTCCGGGCGGATCGGCTTCGAGCGTCGTCCAAAGGGTTGCCGGTGCACAGATTTCCCCGTCCCACTCGGAACCCAAGGCGCAGGTGCCGGCGATGACTTCGGTGTCCAAGATGTTGTCGCCGTTCCGTAGATCAAATATCGTCGTCGGACTTGATACAAGAACGGAAAATGGTGCGGGCGAGTTCGCTTCGGTCGAAAGGGTGACCCCTGTTTTTCTGTTCACCAGCTTGGGATCCAGTGCGTCCGTTGTCGCCCAAGACATGCCGACGGTACACGTACTTTCTCCGATAGCGATGACGCAACTGGAGGGGTTACCGAACAAGGCGCCGATCGAAACAACGAAAGTCGTTGACGTACAGTTGCTCGCACCGCCCTCGTTCGCTCCTTCGGCAACGCCGTCGAAACCCCGCCCGTCTCTCACGTCGGCGCAAAAATAGACCGTATGTACGCCGAGCGCGGCGGTCCACGTCGTACCTACCGTCGTCGACTCGGACAGATCGAGTACACCCGCATCGATATCGGACCCGACGCGGCCGGCGGCCGAATGAAGGCATGCATCGCGGGCGGCGTCGTTGTATTCCTCGTCGGAGAGGCAGAAACGTGCGAACGTGTGGGGTTCGTAGATATTGAGCGCATCGCTCGCATGATAGAGATAACTCGGGGTAACGAATTTTCCGCTATCGCCCGCGCTGTTTAGGACGGCATAGTGGGAGACCTCGACCGGAGTTCCCGGGTCGGAAATGTCGTAGACCGCGCCCTCCGGATCTCCGCCGATGTAAAGATAGTTCCCCGAAACCTGCAACTCCCCCGCCCACGGCGCTCCCGAAGAAACGACGGCAATGCGCAATGGGGCGGTTCGCGTACTGATATCGAACACGGAGAAACCTGTCGACTGAAAATGGCCCGCATAGAGATAGTCGCCCGCGATCACCG
>MHLS01000032.1:29833-38553 GCA_001819095.1 Candidatus Lloydbacteria bacterium RIFCSPLOWO2_02_FULL_54_12 | reverse complement strand
AAACGACTCCGGAAATGTGAACTGCGTGACACTTTGCGTATCGATGGGATAGGCGACATCGAACACTTCAAGGAATCCGCCGCCGATACTCCTGTTCCCGAGCACATACGCATAGTTATCTTTGACGGCGATAGTGCGTGCGAGCGTATTAGTTAGCGTTGAGACCGCGCTTCCTTGAAAAGCGGGCGACAAGGGATCCGCGGCGACGTCGTATATCTGTATCGCCCTTCCGGAGAATCCCGACACATAGAGATAGGGTGCCTTGTACGTGACACCGGTTCCGACATCCTCGGAAATATTGACGCCGCCCTCCGAGAGAAGCGAGCTCGGCAGGCTTGAGAGGACGAAGACCTGAAGCGGCGAAAGACCGCCTCGTGTCGCAACGTATGCCTCGTCGCCCACGACGACGATATCGCCGTACGGAGAAGGATCCGCACCTTCCCCCGTCACCCGCTCGGGCGCCGTCGGAGCAGAGATATCGAAGACCTCAAAAGAGTTGCCGGACAACGAGCCATTGTTCGACGAAGTATAGGCGTAGATCCCCGCAACAGTGACGTAATTTCCCCGATTGGTGATCTGGGCGGGGCCGCCGATCCGGACTAACGCGTAGGAGTTGGCGGTGGTCATACCCTCCCCCCTATTCCACACATCTCCCGAGAACGTAATCGTGCGATTTAAGACAAGGTCTCCCGAAAGCCCGATGAAGGGCGCGGTGATATCCGGCGCGGCGAAAGCGACGGGGGTAAAGAAAAGAAAAGCGAGCGGTAAAAAAAAGAGTGAGAGGGCGATCCGGCTATTTGCTGACGTGAAGGATTCCATGATGTTGGTCTTTTTACTTATCGCGTGATGAGCAGCACGCCGACACTCTCTTCTTTTGATATATCGTCACAACGATAGCGATGAATGCCTGCACTTTTTCCGAAAACCCCCGTGATGTCGAGCTGTTTCTTGTAGCCGGGTGCCAGCACAAAGACCTTTCCGTCGGCAAACGCGATCGTATGCGGGAGAGTGTCGGTGTTGGTGACCGTGAGCGTTGCTCCTTCGGTGAATCGGAGCACAAGCGGGTCCATACTGCAGTGTTCGCCGATCGTGAGCGTGTCGGATGCTTTCGCGACTCTTTCCACCACACTGCGATAATCCTTTCTCCCGTCGGGAGTGTCGCTTGAGGGCGGCGAAAGCACCGCGCGCCGATCTTCGGCACTGACCTCCTCTTCGGAGGGAGACCAGCCGAGAAAAGCAAAGTATGTCAACGCTGCGACCGCGAGGAGACCGGCAACCGCTACTTTTTTGTCGAGACGTGTTTTCACGGTTTTTTATCTTTTTCGGCAAGCGGGAGCGTAATGCGACGGAGTGGCGCGCCTCTCTATCGGTTCGGAAGACTGTCAACAAGAACGATCGAGATCTTTTCCGGATCTTCAGGAAAGGACATTCTCCAAAGCGGACGGATGGATGCTCTGGCTTTTTGAACCGAAGAATATTGCGAGATCTTCTCGTCGAAACGCGCTTTGGGAAGACCGAGTAACGCGGCCTTCACAACAGCTTCGTCGACGGTCCAATACAGTTCAGGGGTTCCTTGGAGCGTGAAGTTGATCGAACTCCCTGCGAGGAGCGCATCGTTTTTTTGCGCTTCCATGGCGAAGTTGAGTGTGTCCAAATTCTTCACCTCCACAGGATCGGCGACGCTCTCCGGCGCAAGAACAGCCACGATCGCGCGCGTAAGGTCTGCGCGCTTGAAAGTGACGACGGCGATCGATCCCTCGGCCGAAACGACGGCTTTGTTGTCCGCGGAGGCCGGAGTGCTCACCAGTTTGGGCGGTTGGAGCGTGACAACGATGCCTTTGTCGTACGCGATCTGACTCGTCGCCAAATTGCCGCGCGCTTTTGCACGCAATTTCGTTTCGAGCTGGATACGCAGGTCGTCGCCGGCATTTTTGAGATCCTGATCGGACACGGTTTTGACCACTCCGGACGCACCTCCGGCGAGCGGTCCTTTCGAACGTGCGTAGACTTTCTCGTAGATCTTTGAATTCTTCAATCCGGGTACTGTAAAGTCGACCGGCGGCGAATTATATTCCGGTCCGGCTTCGTCGGCATACACCGTTACCTCAAGCGAGCCGGGCTTAATCGCTCCGTTCAAGACGGTGCTTTTCGGAATGGTAATGGAGTCGCTGATGCGATAAATCTTTCCGCTCGGCGCCTGAAAGCGGGTGTTCTTGATCAGGCGTTGCGCGGTGGTTTGTTCGTTGAAGATGACGATCTGCCCCGATGCCTTTGTGGTCACCGACTTTTCTCCGGTCGCGGGAACTTCGGCCGAAGATGAAGCGGTCTCGATCATGATGGCGTAGGCGAGCTTGCCGGTCGTCTCTGTTTTGACTGCGGTGAACTTTTGGTCGAGCGGGAGAGGGAGCTGTTCATGTTTCGGAACGACGGTAACGGTAGCGCCTGCGAAGAAACCGAGCGAAAACCATCCGACCACAATAACAACGGCAACCCCGATGAGCCACGGCAACCACGAGCGCATGCCACCCCTCCCCTCGTCGTATACCCCGTCCTTCCTGCCGTATTCCGGAAATTGCGGAGGAAAGTGGGCGGAGGTTTCGGTCGCGGGCGCCTCTCCTTTGACGGAAAGGTCGTTGGACCACGTACCCATTCCTAGGGCGGGCGCCGCCTCTTCTCTGGGCGTCTCCTTCGGGGCAGGCGTACTCTCGGCCGTCTGTTCGAGAGGTGCGGCGTTCTTCATCTGGTCGACGAGTATCTCGCGAGGATTTTCCGGATACGCTTCACTGATGGTCTTTTTGATCTCCGGAGCCGGCCGCTCTTCTTTCTCGATGTGTACGCTTCGCCCCGCACCTGTTTTTTTCTTGGCGGGTGCGCGGTGTTTCTTCTCCGGCGGAATGATATCCTCTATCAAATATTTTGCCATCGTCTTTTTTGTTATTTTGTTAATGATGAGATCTTGTTCGCGAAGATCGCCTCAATGGAAAGAAAAGGATCTTGGAAATCCGGCGAAGCGGTATGAACAAAAGTATTGAGGAACGTGTTTCCCAGCGCGCGCACCGTGAATCCCTCTTCGACTTCCGCAAAGCGCGCGAATTTTGTCTCTTTGATTGTCGCCTCGAACCATTGGCTCACATTGTCGTCGGCAGTATAGAAAATGATGCGCGGTATCGGGAACTCCGCGGCGAAACGCACGAGCGCGTCCTTGAAGAAGACCCGCCATCCGTCCGTAGTTCTTTTGACGATCTCCCCGACCCTCTTCATGTGCTCCGGTGTTCCCGCGTTCTGCGCGTAAAGGTCAAGTTCGGAGGCGGCCAAGGCAGGTGTAATCTTGAGTCCGTCGGCGACGGCGCGAATGAGCATGTTCTTTCCCGACGGGAACGACATGGATTCGAGGAGAATGTTGTCTTTTGCAAGCGAGATGTCCGTCACTTCGCCGGCGATATCCATGAAGAGGAAACTCGGTTCGTCGGGGAAGATGCTCCGTATCGCATCAAACGCGGTGAGCGAGAACGAGGAGAAATGCGTCGTCGAAGGACGCCAGAATCGCGTAATCGAGTCTTTAATCAGATTTCGAATGTTTGCGGGGATCATGCTCACATAGACCGCGACCTCGAGCTCGGACGCTTTATGGCCGTACGGCTTAGTGACTTCGTAGCCGTTCAATTTGATCTGGATATTCTTCGACTCCATGATCTCGGGCGGTGCCTCGTCTGTTTTTAGGTGCGCAAAGAGTTTGGAGTTGCGGAATGAAAGAATTTCTTTCTCGATGAGTTTCTCGATGCCTTTCTTCGTCACCGTAAAGGGCGTTTCCTGACTGTAACGAACGAGACGCGTTTGCGAAGCGTACCAAGGCGATGCCAGTATGAAATATGCCTCTCCCACGGCGACCCCTCCTCCCGCCTTCTGCATCGTGAATGCAAGGCTCTCAAGGGTTTTTCCCATCGATTCGAGGAATCGTTGAAAATTTATCTCCGCCTGAACGGGAATATTGCGCCGCGCGGTAAAGATGATCTCCGGTGGTTTGTCGTGGTGCAAACTGACGAATGCGCCACCGATCGAACCGCTTCCGATATCAAAAATAGCGACCGAACGCCCTCCCCCGCCCCCCTTACGCTGAAACAAGGACATGCCCTTATTGTAGCATGCAACCGCCCCCCTCCCTGTGGAAAGCCCGCATCTGTTAGCTAAAATCCAAGGTGGAACCTTCTCCAAAGAGCGGCCGAAGGTCTTTCCTTGGCTTTGAAAGGTAAGACCTTGGAGAAGTTGGCCGCTCCGACCACAAGGTCTCACCTTAAATCCAATTCTCAAGGAGAGACCTTGTGGACGGAAGGTTCGACCTTGTACACCGGTTTCTATTCCAAAACGGCCTTTATCCTGCGTATACTCTGTGCCATCGCCTGTTATTCGAGAACTGCCTTGATCCGACGTATGCCTTGCGCAACCGCCGCTTACGCCTTGAGGACAAGGAGATCGGGCGAAACGCGTTATCGCAGACGATAGGCGTTTCTTTTTCTCAATGTGACGAAGACGCGTATTTCACTCTAAAACCGCTTTTATTCTTCGCACACCCTGTGCCACCGCCTCTTCTTTGAGAATACGAAACTTGCTCAACTCGCCCGTGTTTTTGACGTGCGGGCCGCCGCAAAACTCGATGGAGAAGCGTTTGTCGAATTGCGGGTTTTCAGGCGTCGCGTCTTTGGGGCCTACGGAATACACGGAGACTCGATCGGGATACTTTTGACCGAATTCATGTTCTGCACCAAGTTTCTCCGCTTCCTCAAGCGACATTTCACTTCGGATGACGGGAAGCTTTTCTGAAATTTTTTCGTTCACGATTCGCTCCACCTCTTTTTTCTCTTCGTCGGTCACCTTTCGCGGAGCGGCGAAGTCGATGCGCAAGCGCTCTTGCGTGATGTTCGAGCCGCGTTGATGCACCTCCGGCCCAAGCACGATCTGGAGCGCACGGAGAAGCAGATGATGCGCGGTATGCAGGCGTACCGTTTTCTCCGAAGTGTCCGCCAGCCCGCCTTTGAACTTCTGCTCACTACCGGAGCGGGAAAGGTCTCGGTGCTTTTTAAGCTCCTCTTCGAAGCCAATTTCATCAATAAGAATTCCTCGCTCCTCGGCAATCTCTCTTGTCATCTCAATGGGGAAACCGTCAGTTTGATATAGGTCAAATACTTCTTTCCCAGATATTTTGGCTGCAACCACACCCGCGACCTTGATGACACTGTGTACATTTATGTTCAAAGTTTTCTCAAATTTATTCATTCCCTGTTTAAGGGTTGCACGAAATTTTTCTTCTTCCTCAAAAATCACTTGCTCGATATGCTCCTTGTTCAGTGGGTACGCATCTTTGTAGGTTTGTTCAACGCTCTCAACAAGGTCCACGATGGGTATCCTGTTGCCGAGTAGCTCGCAATGTCTGACTGCCCTTCTGATTAATCGTCGCAAAACATAACCCTGATCACTCTTTGACGGTATCACTCCGTCGGCAATAAGAAATATTGCCGTTCTCATGTGGTCAGCAACTATTCGCGCGCTCTTTTTGAGTGTCTGTTGAATAAAATTATCCAAATTTGCAGTATCTTCCGGAAGCAGAATTTTCAGCATCGGCCCAAGTAAGTCCGTCTCGTATATATTGTCCTTCCCTTGCACAACCATCGTAACGCGCTCGAGGCCGGAGCCCGTGTCCACGTTCTGTTTTGGTAATTTGCCGACGATTTTCCCGTCTTTCTTCAGGTACTCCATGAAAACGTCGTTCCATATCTCGACAACATCCTGGCGCAGGTCAGCCGCCATATATTCCTCTTTTGTCATCCCGTTCGTGAGTTTTCCCGTGACGTCATAAAACATCTCGGTATCGGGGCCGCAGGGACCCGAATCCCCCGCACTCCACCAGTTCGGCTCTTTCCCCTTTGCATCCGCTGTCATGAAATAGATACGCTCGCCCTTCACGTCGGCTTTATCGAAAATTGCTCCCCATATCGCCGGCGACTCTTCGTCTTTTGGCGCGTCGGCATTGCCGCCGAAAACGGTGATATAGAGGCGTGCGGGATCGAGCCCAAGCCCCTTGTCTTTTGAGGTGAGGAACTCATAACTCCATTTGATGGCATCCTCTTTGAAATAATCCCCGAGCGACCAGTTGCCGAGCATCTCGAAGAAGGTGGCGTGCGTATTGTCGCCGATCTCGTCGATATCAACGGTGCGGACACACTTCTGACTATTTGCCAGTCGGGCACCGCCGGGGTGAGGCTGGCCGAGGAGGTACGGCACCAAGGGCTGCATTCCTGCAGTATTAAAAAGCACCGAAGGGTCGTTCTGCGGTACGAGCGAGGCGGATGGGATGATGGTATGCCCGCGTTCCTTAAAGAATGCAAGAAATCGGGAGCGAATCTCCGATGAAGTCAGCATAATGGCGCATGATAACGTTTTTTTTACTCGCGCACAACCCGAATTTCGTCACCGTTGAATTCAAGAATAGCGGAAGACTTGCCGCTCAACTCTCCCCCGTCAACATAAAAGTCGACATCATCGCCGAAATATCTTCGCGCTTCTTCGACGGTACGTGCGGGATGCTTTCCTTCGATATTCGCCGACGGTGCGACGAGCGGGCCGACGTCGCGGAGCAGTTCACAAAGGTCGTCTTTGTCGGGGAGACGGAACGCGATCGTACCTCCCCCGCGATGGAGGTACGAGAACTCGTCGTCAACGCTAGGGAGAATGACCGAGTACGGTCCCGGTTTACCCCGTAGTGCTTCCGCTCCTGCGGAGCTACTATGGGGCCAGTATTTCTCTAACTGCAGGATGAGCTCCTCGGAAAGGACGACGCCGAAACGCTCGACATCCTCGATATCGGCAATAAGCACGATCAGCGGCTTCTCGCGGTCTCTTCGCTTGAGCTCGTAGATGCGCTCGACGGCTTCCGGCAAAAGCGCAGAACCCACAAGTCCGTAGAGTGTATCGGTGGAAAGGACTCCCACTCCTCCCGCCCTTAAGGTTTCGACGATCTCACTGTTGGTGGACATGTTCGTCGTCTGTTTTCTGTGTGATGACCCTTGTGACACCCTTCGCATATCGTTGTACAATCGTGCGGCAGTGTTGCTTCAAGTCTGTTTTTTCAAGGATACCAGCGACGCGCTCTTTGTCGACATCCATCGATTTGACGGGCAATTGCAATTGTTCAAAATATTCCAAAACCTCCTTCTCAAAACCGGACCACAAAAGCGCCAACGCTTCCGTGCGCGGACTTCGTTCGATGTCGTATCGACATTGGAGAGACCCGAAGAGCATCGCCATCAGTTTTTGAGACTCCGCAAGCATGCGAAAGGTCGGATAGTCCCTAAACTCCATGGCGCGCAATTCGACCCGCCTCGGACCCGATTGCTCCCGGAGATCGTCGCCCTCGGCTTCCTCGTTATTTTGGAGAGCACTGACGGCGTTCTCCCCTTTTGCTTTTTTACTCTCTTTCGCGCTCTTCCCCACGTATATGGATCGCATGGTCTTTCGTTTACGTAAACGTTCCGGAGTGGAAAAGGCATAGGTCAGACAGTCGTTGAGAAGAAAAAAATCGGCCGACTTTTCTTCAAGCGTGGCGCCGAGAAGCCAGTCTGGAACACCAAAATTGACGTGGAGCGAAAACGCATCATCTTTGGGAATACGCGGGTGGCCGCTCGCACCACTCTCTTCAAGCGGCACTGCTCCCATCACGCTTAGTTCTTGAAGAACACGCGCCGGCACCCAAGGACTGTAGGAAAACGACGGGTTTACCTCCCAAAGCTTCGAGGGGTTTGATACTCCTTGCCAATCAATCGCGTCTTCATTGGGAATCCCGAGTCGCTCGAGAACTTCTACTTGTTCCGGCGACAGATGTGTTCGCGGAAGCTCGATCTCGATACCGATCGTCGGAAGCGGGTTGCCTTCTTCCCCGTAGTCACGTTCCATGTCCGACAAGCGACTGATACGCGCGAATTCTTTTTCCAGTTCTCCCCTCGTTGCTTGTGGGTGACTCGACAGATAATTAAAGAGGTGCAGTTTGAGCGCAGGTAGCGCCGTCTCCTCCACCTGCCCCTCCCCGACCTTTTCGGCAAAGAATTCGTTGATCTTTCCACAATATTCCGATGTCCAAAGAGCGCGCTCGGCGAGAGTTTCCAAAGTAAGTGTGTCCGAAGAGTCGTCGGACCTTTCCGTAATTTCAGAGTGACGGAGGTTCATGGACAATAGGTCGGTTTATACATTGTGGAAATATTTTATCACACAACATGTTCCTCTGTCAAGTTTTTATATTTGGAAGGTATCTGAAGCCGCACTGCTTTACCTCGCTACTCCACTCCGGAGAGATTTTGATACATCGGGTAACTACTAAGGCAAGATTGTTGAGCCTACCTTTTCGTCGATTGCGTGCGCGATGTCGGAAACGCCGACCACCTTGATGGGAAGCCCGTGTTCTTTTGCGAGCGCGATAGCGGACTGATCAGCGATTTTCAAGTCTTGCTCCAGTACTTCGCCTGCGGTGATGCTTCGGACGAAAGTCGCTTTCTTGTCCTTCTTCGGATCGCCGGTATAGACACCGTTAACGCCATTCTTCGCCATGATGAGGAGATCCGCCCCGATCTCCAGTGCGCGTTGTACCGAGGTCGAATCGGTGGTGAAGTACGGCGCACCGAGCCCTGCGGCGAATATGACGACACGGCCCTTATCCATGTGACGTTTAGCCCGGC
>MHLS01000032.1:29160-29808 GCA_001819095.1 Candidatus Lloydbacteria bacterium RIFCSPLOWO2_02_FULL_54_12 | reverse complement strand
AGATCTGCGGCATGGTGATCGCCGAGGAGACACGCGTCTCGATGCCTTTGGTCTGAAAATAATCGCGGAGTACGAGCGCATTCTGCACGGTCGCCAGCATGCCGATATAGTCCGCGGTCGGGCGCTCGATAGAAAGCTTTTCGGTCAGTTGGTGGCCGCGAAAGAGATTTCCGCCGCCGACAACAAGGGCGATCCGATGTTTTGCTTTTTGGAGTTCCTTGATGGACGAGGCGATGGCACGGAGCGTCGGCTCCGAATATTGTTCGTTGCCGTTACCGTTTTTCCCGCTCAAGCTTTCTCCGGAGAGTTTAATGAGGAGTTTCATCCCGTTAGAAGTGGGACGCGAACCCGGCCACCTTGGTTTGCGTCCGATGAGTAATATGTTTCAATTTCATGGTTTTAACAAAAAATGCTTCGGGTCCGCGACTTCTAACGGGACTCATGGTGTTTATCGTAGCATGCAAAACGCCGATATTCCAATATGCGTACCCTCTAGTTGATCTCGATGTCGATGTGTTCGACCTCGGGGAATGCGCTCACGATCTTCTTTTCGATATTATCGATAGCGCGACCGATAAGCCGCGGCACGCGGTTCGTCGTGTAGGCGATATATTTCTTGAATTCATCGTAATCTGCCGAGACGATGCG
>MHLS01000032.1:10810-29145 GCA_001819095.1 Candidatus Lloydbacteria bacterium RIFCSPLOWO2_02_FULL_54_12 | reverse complement strand
GTCCTCCTCGCCCATGATCTCGTGGAGAAGCGCCGAGCCGTTCCACTCCACTTCGCACTTGAGATGGTAGCGGCCGACATCGAGCACGGTCGATTTGAAATCGATGACCTTCTCAATGCACGGCTCGGCGACCAAGAGCGCAATGATCTCCTCGCGTTTTTCCGCGGGAATGGACTTGCCGAGCAGGTATTCGCGGTTCTTGCGGATGAGCATGACGGCGATCACCGCAAGCGAAACACCAATCGCGATCGAGCCGACGGCGTCGAAGCGGGGGTTCTTCGTCCACGCCGTGAGCCCCGTTCCCAAGAGTGCGATCAGGACACCAAGCACCGCGACACCGTCCTCGTAGACCACTGCGACCGTGACGGGGTCTCCCTCACGGAGCATCTCCCGAAGCGATAGTCCGGGATGCTGGGGCACGAGTTCGTCGATCGCCTTGGTGAGCGTGAACGACTCGATGATAAGCGCAAAGAGAAGTATGGCGAAGGTGAGCACGCTTAACTCGGGGACTTCGTGGGAGTTGAACGAAGTGATCCCGTGCGAGATGGTGACGCTCGCGCCGACAAAAAATATTCCGCAGGCGGAAATGAGCGCCCACAAGAACCGCTCGCCTCCGTACCCGTACGCAAATTCTGCGGTTGCCTTCTTTTGCGAGAGCAAGACCCCAAGGAGGAGAAGCGCCTGATTCACGGTGTCCGCCAAGCTGTGCACCGCTTCGCTGAAGAGCGAGCTCGAATTCGAGACGAAGTAGCCGATGAACTTAAAGATGGTAATGAGAAAGTTCCCGCTGATGGCGAATAGCGCTGGAACGAGACCTTTGGGGGTCGACGAGGAGGCGGGGCTCACGTGGGTTGTGGTGCGATGATCGCGCTCGACGGAAAGCGCAAGCACATCAGCCGCGGCTTGGCGCTTTTTTCGTAGTGCGCTTCCCCGCCGCTTGCGTACGGGACTTTTTGTTTTAAGCGGTGGCTGTGGTGTGACAGCTTCCTTTTCTTTCATCTCACTCCAATTATCGCACATTTCCGAACAGCCGCCCGATCACTCCGAAAACAGCGCTCAACCCGCACCTTTTTTGGAGCCGAAATCTGCCGACGGAGTGGCAGGCCGTTCAAAGCGAAAGCTTCTTCAGGTACTCCTTGAACTCTTTCCCGATATCGGGACGTATGAGCGCATATTCAACGACGGCCTCAAGATAATTCAGCGGATCTCCCGTGGTAAGCCATTTGCCGTCTTTTACCTCTTCCACCATGAAACGGCCGCCTCGACGGATGTATTCGCTAATCGCGTCGGTCACCCAAAGTTCCCCGCCGCGGCCAAGCGCGGTCTCTTTTAAGATAGTGACGATTTCCGGCGTGAGCACCATGCGCCCAAATTGCGCAAGGCGCGAGGGCGCTTTATCGACGGGAGGCTTTTCTACCACTTGCTCCATCTCTTTTGTTCCCGCGCGCAATTTGACTATTCCGTAGCGGTCGACGAGATGCTTCGGCACAGATTGCACGCCGATGACCGGCGACCCGTTCTTTTTGTAGTTCTCGATCAGTTTCTTGGTGAACGGCGTTTTGGAAAGCACAAGATCGTCACCCCACGCAAAAACGAACGGCTCCCCTTCGATGAGGCTTGCGGCGGAAAGTATCGGTGTACCGTTCCCATAAGGACCTTTTTGGCGGACGTAGATGAAATTCGCCATCGTGGAGATCCGACGGACTTCATCGAGGAGCTTTTTCTTTCCCGCCTGCTCCAAGGAGTATTCCAGTTCGAACGACCGGTCAAAATGGTCTTCAAGCGTCTTCTTGTCCCACTTCGTGACGAGGATGATGTCGGTGATACCCGCGGCGACCATCTCTTCGACGACGTACTGCACGATCGGCTTGTCGACGATCGGGAGCATCTCCTTCGGCTGTGCCTTCGTCGCCGGCAAAAAACGCGTCCCGCTTCCCGCGACCGCGATCACCGCTTTTCTAATAGTGCCGATTTTCTGTTTCATTGTATTCACTTACCGCATGCCGACATATAGTGATAATCGTCGATCGAGGGCAGACGTAGTATCGGTCGGCAGTTGACATTGAGCCGCGCCGTGGTGCTTTCGCAATACGATCACGCGGATTCTTTGTCTTCGTGGCTCCGTGGTCGGCGGGCGCTTGCGACAAAATCTTTTTCGATGCCGGTTCGCGATGTGCGAATGAACCTTTCTTCGACGTACCAGAAGACCTCGAAGATGGCGAGCGTAAGGAAGGTCACGTAAGCGGCAAGAACATAGAGGCCGTAACCGCACGCGACGCCCACGGCCGCAGTGACCCAGATGCCGGCGGCGGTGGTAAGCCCGTTCACGACATCGGATTTGTTCACAAAGATCATCCCTGCGCCGAGAAATCCGATCCCGACGACGACCTGCGATGCGACACGCAACGGGTCAAAGACGAAGGTATCGGCGTATTGATAGGAAACGGCTCCGGCGATGATGACAAAAAGCGCCGCACCCAAGGAGACTAGGGCGTAGGTACGCATGCCCGCCCGCTTCCCCACGCGCGAACGTTCGGCGCCGACCAAAAGTCCGAGGAAGACCGCAACAGTGAGGCGTATGACGAGTTCCCACTGGGATCCCGCAAAAAGTTCCATCCCGTTAGAGGTAAGACGCGAACACCGTCGTTCGCGCACATGCCCGATTACGGCTAGTAATAGTTGTCACTTTCATTGAGTTCACAATAACGACTTCGGGTCCGCGACCTCTAATGGGATCCATGCGAAGAATTATACCGCTCGCGTCTATTTGGGGCAAACACATGCGAAAGGAAGTAGAGCAAAATACAAGGTCCGACCTTGGGGATTGATTCTTAAGGTCGGACCTTGTATTTTGTGGACCTTGTAGTCGGAAGGTTCCACCTTGTGTTTTGAAAAAAATCCCGCAGTGACGTGGTTGTCACTGCGGGATACGCAAACTACTTGTTGGTCGTCGTAGTGCACTCGTCGAGCGCTTTCTTGTACGCTTCAAAAAGCGGCCGAAACGACTCCTCGTGTTCACGAAGTTCGCGCGAACTGGCGAACTTGTAGATGAAATTCGTCTGCATTTCAAAGATATCCGTGAGCGCAAGATGCGCTTTGCCGAGGCTTATGACGAGGGCGCACAACTCCGTGACGGATTCGAGATTTTTTTGTGCAACACTTGCCGGTGTGTCGGAGGCACTCTCCGCCGCCACCTTGTCTTTCATGCGCTGTGCAAATTGCTCGAACGGGACGAGGACATCGTCCTTGGGCGGCTCACCGCCGCCACCTGATACCTTGTCGTCCGACATCAAACACCTCCTCTTTTCAAGGCGCGGAGTGCGCGAAATGATGCTCTGGAGTAAGTATAGAAAAAGGAGGAAAACATACAAGCCCCGGTGAGTACAGGGTCGGACCTTGTACTGCTTTCTATGACTAGATGGTGACCGGACAGAGACGCTCCCCCTCTTTTACGACCGCGGCAATCCGCGCTTTGTTCATTCCTATTCGTGAAAGCGTGGAGGTGTCATTCACGATGTCCCTGCAAAGCACGATATTGTCGCTCAAGAGCCGGTTCTTTTGCGACGTCGTGAGCGTCGTGAGACACGTGAGCGGATGCGTCTGTGTTTCTTGAATGAGGTCCTGAAGCGTACGGCCTTTGGGATAATTCCAGCCGGTGAGCGCAAGCCCCGCGCATGTTCCGTATTTGATTGCCTGCGAGGTGAAGTTCGTGTTCGTGATGAGCCACGCGTGGGTAAATCGTGCCGAAACGTCCTCACGCTCCAACTTTTTTGCGATATCTGCAAAACGCGCGGAGACATATAGCGCGACTTTCACATCCGATTTGATCTCCGAAGAATTGTGAAATTTCGCCTCGACCAAGATCCGCTCGTCGTTCTTCTCGGCGACGACGTCCACTTCGTGCTCCACGCACGCGCCATGTACCGTCGTCCCGACCCGCGTCTTATACCCCTGTGTCTCGAGGAGTTTTGCGACAAAGCGCTCGAATGGAAATCCGGAGGGCCCGAGCTCCGCCAGCGATTTGCGCAGGCTGTACTCCGCGGCAATCGGACGGTCATAGCGCTTGAGGAGCGTGAAAGCGTGGCGGTATATATCACTGGTCCGCAATCCGTCCTTAAGATCTTTTTCAATATGGCGCACGATCTCCTGCGCAAGGCCCCTCTCTGCTTTGGCCGCAAGGAGCGAGCGCTCAAGCTTGCGGGAGTCCCAAAGCTCACGCTCGCCCGACGCCTTGATGATGTACACCGGTGACATTGTCGGAACTTTACCTAGATCTTTTCCAGATTAAGGATCGTCCCCCTCGGGTCGTGCCACGGAGTTTCCAAGATACGCGTCGGGATCTCCTTGTCGTCGACCAACAAGACCAACTCCGCACCGAGGGGTGCGTCGGCGAGCGTTTCGAACGGATAACTCGTGGGAAGCTTGAAACACAGACGCAGGTCATCATCCGTCATGCCGTCCCTTGTTTTGAGCGTCACCAGCACCTTCGAGGGATTCTCCGGATCCCGCCGCGCGTCGACCGTGACGCCGTAACACGAGTGCGGAAGACGGATCGCACCCGCATAAAGGTGGATGCCGTCTTTGAACGAATGTCTGATCGACACCGTCTCCGCCGAAGGGGTGATGGGTGTGTCGAGATTCTTGAGGCCCGCTCGGAGGTCGTTCTGAAAATAGAACAGGACGGTTGCGGCCACTATAAGCGAAAGAATGACGATGAATTTTGCCATCCCGTTAGAGGCAGGTCGCGGTCGCCCACGACGCTACACAGTTAAAGGTAATAATTTGATGAAAGGTGTCTATCATGTTTTACATGTATTTCCGTGACCGCGGCCTCTAACGGGACCATGTTTCTCTTCATAATACGCCCACACAGGATTTAAGTGAAGTAGGCCCCACCTTGTACGTTGTGCTAGTCCGAAGAAGTCGAGATCACGCCGCCGCCCATGCATTCTTCCTTGTCGTAGGCGACCAACGACTGTCCCGGTGCGATATCAACTTCCGGCACGGGAAACACAATGCGCGCGCTCGCTCCCCCTTCCCTTGTTTTCCACCCTGCACTTCTCAGTTCTCCGCGGTAGCGCGTGCGCACGAAGCAGTCGATTCCTCCGCTATTCGCCAACCGCCCCGAGATGTCGTTCACTTCATGAAGGGCGAGGGCGCAAGACTTGGTGTGTAAGGAATGTGCGTCGCGATGCGCCACGGTAACGGTATTCCGTTCGATGTCTTTCCCAACGACAAAGTACGGCTTTTCATCCGGTGAAGATTTCTTCACGGAAAACCCATGCCGCTGTCCAATCGTGTAGAGCATTGCGCCCGCATGTTCGCCGACCACTTCGCCCCTGTGGTCTAACACGGCACCCTTCGTTGTCTTAAGATAATGTTTCAGGAATTCCGCCATATCAATCTTCCCCATGAAGCAGAGGCCCTGACTGTCTTTCTTGTCGGCGTTCGGCAGGCCGAATTTTCGTGCAAGCTTGCGCACCTCGGACTTTTGGAGGTCTCCGACGGGGAACAGCGTGCGGGAAAGTTGCTCCTGCGTCAGCGTCCACAAAAAATAAGACTGGTCTTTTTCCGCATCAACCCCTTTGAATAACTGATATTTACTAGGGACTGATGACTGATGACTGATGACTATTCTGGCATAATGTCCCGTCGCGATAAGATCCGCTCCGTTTTTCTTTGCAAACTCAAGAAAAGCGCCGAACTTTATGTGCTTATTGCACATGACGTCGGGGTTGGGCACTCGCCCCGCACCATACTCGCGTATCATGTAGTCAACGACTTCTTTTTTATATTCCTTCTCGAGGTCGAGTGTAAGGAACGGGATATCGAGCGCCGCCGCCGCCCGCATCGCATCACGCCGCTCTTCGCGCCAATTGCAGGGCAAAAAATCAGCCTGCCAGACCTTGATAAAAACGCCCGTCACGTCGTAGCCGTCTTTTTTGAGCAACGCCGCGGATACCGAACTGTCTACCCCTCCAGATAGTCCGACTAATACTTTTGGTTTCGGAGTGAGAAGAGCCTGCCCCGTAGCGAGCTTTGCTCTGCCACCGGGGTCAACGCCCCCCGACATCCCCACGAAGACTTTTTGCTTTTTAGGCATGAGGAAAATCTACCACATTTCATTGCGCAAGCCCCGTAGTAGCTCCCGATACTCTGGCTCTTGGGGCCAGCAAGCGGCTGTTTTTTGGGGTTTTTCAAGCTGAGGCGGTAATGAATTTTAACATATCGGGACTCACTACGGGGCAAGCAATTTCTTGCAAACCTCGAACGTGGCCCTCGCGTCGGCGAGCGCGGTGTGCGCATTCGCGTTCTTCACACCGAAATATTCCGTCAGTTCGCGGAGGCTGAAGCGCGAGAGCTTGGGTTCATCATAGAGCTTGCCGAAGGCCATCGAGGCAAGGTCGAGCTTGTGGCAGTGGACTGCCTTTTCAAAGTCGATGCCGTACTCATTCCCCGCCTTCCGGAGGAACGACCAATCGAAGGAGACATTCTGCGCAACGAAGACCGCGCCATTCAGCACTTCGGCGACCGCACGAAGTCCCTCGACCTGACCCATGGCTGTGCCCCAATCGCGCTCATGGAATTTCGACACTTCAAGCGCTTTCAGGTCGGCAGTTTCGATATGTGCAGGTTTGAGTTTAAACTCATGCTCGGAAACAAGTTCAAGTGATTGCTTGCCGAAGAGGTCTTTCTTCTGCTCGGCAAGCACAATACCGACCTCTATGACCTCATGGCGGTACGGGTCAAGCCCCGTGGTTTCGATGTCGAGAAATGCAAGTTTGCGTTTTTTCATTCCATAAAGAATTACTGTTAATGATGCACGCTCGGTGAGTTTCGAGATACAAGGTCGGACCTTGAAAATCAATTCCTAAGGTCCGACCTTGTATCTCAACCTTGTGACTGGTCAACAAGTCTTTTTGCCAATTCATCCACGTCGCCTGCGCCGATAACAAGAATAACATCGAACCCTCCCGCACGCGCACGCGCCGTCTCTTCAGCTTCGGGAAGGTCGGCGACATAGGTGAGGTCAATCGCGGGGTTCTTGGCTTTCACGGCCATCACGAGGTCTTTCGAGCTTATCGGAAGAGCGTCCCCGCCCCGTACCATCGGAAAGTCTGCGCTTCCGATGGTACGGGGTTCGCGTCCGGCGACGTCGTAGATCTCGACCAAGAGCATGTGCGGGATAGCCGCGATCACCTGCACAAATTGGTCGAAGAGCTTTTTCGTACGTTCGCGGTGATGCGGCCGGAAGATCGCGAGCACGCGTTTGCCTTGGTAGCGGAAAAGCGTTGCGTCGACCACCGCCTTAAGCGCCGTCGGATGATGCGCGTAATCTGCGATGACGGTCGCCCGCCCGAGCGTCCCCAATACTTCGAACCGGCGTGAAGCGCCGTGAAAGTCGGAGAGTGTACCCTGAATGGCTTCCGTTTTCCCGCCGTATGCAAGATAGACCGCAACAGCACCCAAGATATTGTAGATGTTGTAGAGTCCCGGAAGCGGCGTTGCAAAGACCCCAAGCGGCGTCCCCTTCCAGACGAGATCGAAGGATTGTTCCGATGCGGCCTGTTTGATATTCCTCGCAATAAGGTCGGCGCCGCCGCCGACGCCGTACCGGACGAGGGACCCGTCGAAATTCCGAATGATGTCGCGGATATTCGCGTCGTCGTTGTTTACGACCAAGAGACCCTCATTTCCCGCCTTCGTAATGTAATCGTGAAACGCGCTTTTGATATCGGCGAGATCCTGATAATAGTCGGGGTGATCAAGTTCGAGATTGGTGAGGAGGATAGTCTGCGGGGAAAGGTGCATCATGTTCCGACGGTACTCGCACGCCTCGACAACGAAGATGCCCGCCCGAGAGTTTTTGGGCGGGTTCCCCCCGCCTATTCTTAAGTTGTGATCCCATCCTGCGATCTCCGCGCCCACGATGACGGACGGGTCAAGCCCTCCCGCTTCGAATAATTTTCCCAAGAGTGCCGTGGTGGTCGATTTGCCGTGCGTTCCCGATACGGCGATCGTATTATACGGGCGAGTCACCTCCGCGAGTGCTTCCGGGTAAGAGAGTTCGGAGATACCGTACTCGCGCGCTCGTGCTCGCTCGACGTGCATTTCGGGTACCGCAGGAGAATAGATAAGCACGCCCGTATCATGCGGTACGTGCTCGGCGTCGGCGCCTTCGAAATATATTCCGTGAGGCAAACTCTCTTTCGGCGGCAAATGGATGTCGGAGCCCACGATCTCGATCCCGCGCGAAGCAAAAAGCCGCACAAGGGCCGAGACCCCGATTCCCCCGACACCGATGAAATATGCTTTTTTGATATGTGTTAGGTCCACGAAACCAATCATACAATAAAAATTTAACGGCACACACTCCGCCTTGCATGGAGACGTCGAGTACCTATTACCGAAGATATTTTTCCTTGTTCACTTTGTGCTCGTCGAATGTCTTTGCGTAGTGAATCGTCCCTGCTTTGTCGGAGAGATAGTAGTAGTACAGCGAGGTCTCCGGATGAAGGGCGGCGTCAATGGCATCGAGTCCGGGGTTCGAGATCGGGGTCGGCGGAAGCCCTTTATGGCGGTACGTATTGTACGGCGAATCAACCTGCAAGTCCTCCGTGGTAAGCGCCGCCGAAGTCTTGCCGATATCGTAGGCGAACGGCGCGTCGACACCAAGAAGCATGCCCCGCTCCATGCGCTTCCAGAGTATTCCCGAAACGATACGACGGTCTTTGGGCGTCGCCGCCTCCTCCTCGATGATCGAAGCCATGATGATGATATCGGACCAGCTTTTGCCGCCCGCGAGCGCTTCGTTGTAGAGCGCGTCGGTCTTCTTGAGAAAATTCGCCTTGAGTGTCTCAACAATGGGACCGCTCGTCGCATTGGAGAAGAAAAAGTAGGTGTCAGGAAAAAGATATCCCTCGCTCCCTTGGGTGAGGGCGGCGAACTCGGCGCCGTTGAAGGACGGAAGGGTCGCCACGAACGCTCTCCCCATCCCCGCGACCGATGTACCTTCGGGAAGGGTGATCCGCAGACGCTCGACGTCGTGCTCTCCGGAGGCGAGTTTGTCGACGACCGCAAAGAGCGTCATCGGGCTGTCGAAGAGATATGTTCCTGCGGAGATCTTCTTTTCAACTCCCGTGGAGCGCGCGAGTACCAAGAACGCGAACGGGCTCCGGATGACCCTTTGTTCGGCGAGCGTTCGTGCGACCGTCCGAAGACCGTCGCCGTAGGGTATCTCCATGACGAGACCCGATGGAAAATCGCTCGGCGCGCGCGAGGCGAGCGCGAACCAACCGATGGAGAGCGTTACAAAAATGATGACCGCCGATCCGACGAAGCACTTCAGGCAAAAACGCCGTCTGGGAGGTGCGGCGTCGATTGGAAGCATGGGATTCTCTCCCTCGTTCATGTTCGCATCATACTACAAAAACACAGAGATGCTTTTCAAAAAATACAAGGTCGGACCTTAGGAATCAGTTCTTCAAGGTCCGACCTTGTATTTTTGCAATGTGTAAAACATACCGCCCGTCTATCCCCACCCAGGAGGGCGGGGCATTTCGCGGGCGGCACCAGGGTTGTTTTTCTGGAAGAGGAGTGCGCCACCGCGCACACTTATTGTTGTGGCCATTCATCCACGGGCTCACGCCCGTGGCATTCTGGCTCACCCCAGTAAATTATACAGGCAGGTTTGCGGGAGGTTCACCCTTGCGCGACTCGATGCGCGTAAAGGTGGGTGTTTCGGCGACGCCGCCGGGGAAATGATAAATCGTCGCAAGTTCCTCGGCATTCAAGATGAACGGTTTTCTCTTGTACGGCGGGTGGAACCAAGAGCGCCTCACATACGCATCGTAGAATTTCCGTTTCTTGATGCGCATGCGTATACCGCGGAAATCCTGCCACGGATAGTCAAAGCCGGTCGAATTGGTCGGGCGAAAACCGTTCAAGTCTTGGGTGCTGTATTGCTGGAACGCATTGGTGATACCCGATTTGTTCGCGGAATCAAATTTGTCCCCTTTCGCGATGTAAAGCGCGCGGATACCCGTGTCGAAGCCGACTTTTCCCAACGAGCGTTCGATGGCGTGGATGATCTCCGCCTGTCGTTTCGTGGCGCGCATTCCCGTCTCGCCGGCGTATTCATCCTGCAGATCCTGGATCAGTTTCTTACCCTCGGCTTCCCAATCCTGCATGCCGAACCACGAGCCGGTCTTTTTAAATCTCCGCGCCGTCACCTGCACGATGATCTGGATCCACATCTGCTGGCCGCGCCCAAGCGTTCCCAAGAACTCGATGAGCGAAGTCATGGGGTCGCTCTTGTTCTCTTCGTCGGTCAGCGTTGAATCGAGTCCGTAATCGACATAGGTTCTGATGGGATAGGGGTCTGGTTTGGTGAGTTTAAAGTGACAACCCCAAATGCCCCAACTTTCTTCAGCGCCGAGATACGGAGCAAGCGAAACGTAATCCTCCACCTCATGGACCTCGATGTCGGGGTATTGCGCGTAAATATTCGATTCGATGAGTTTTTTATATTTTGAAGGAGTGCGGATGAAGAATTTCACCGCACCTTCAATGGAGACAAGTTCAAGCGAGAACCACGGCACCACTTCCCCCTTCCACCAACGTTCGTACCAATTGGTCTTATCGGGCTGATAGAGCGCTTGAAGCACGAGTTCCATGGCGACCGGCGTCTTTCCGATAACGCGGGGAAGCTTGACCTCAAGCATGACGAACTGGAAGTTTTTGTGGACATAGTCAGCGCGGACGTATTCAAGCCAGAGTTTCTGCGCAAGCCATATGGAAAGAACGGGTCCCCATATGAACGCCGTGGCGTAGAGGACATCATAGACCTGCCCCAAGACGCGGAAAGCGGGTGTATCCAAAAGCGATGTGAAGTGTTCCAGCATGGTTGTCAGTATACCCCAGCACTTACATTTGGGAAAAAGTCAGTGTTGGGGTACAGCGCAGGGGGGTCCGACTTCTTATCAGCGAGATATTACTTTTGGAAGCCATTTGCAGGAGCGAAGCTCGGTCTTTGTCAAGGTATTTTTCTTGACAAAGTTCGCGCCGAAACAGTTGCGCCCTCCGCAGGAGAGGGCGCATTGCTTCAAAAAGTAAAGTCGAGCGTCTCTTTACGCGGAGACGTAGCGCCCCTCTTTGTTCTTCTTGAAATATTTCTGATTCTGCAGATTAACGAGGATGGTATTCGGTTTGACGTAGCGCTCGCGCATCACTTTCTCGACGATCTCCTCGCGCGAAAGCGGACCGTGCTTCTTCAGGATCTCAGCGATGACATCACGCACGACGCCGGTCGAGTACCCCCACTCGGAGAGCGCATAGAGGCCGCGCCCGACCAACACGAAACGTTTGTCTTTGATAAGTTCGTTATGCGTCGTTGCAACGTGGGCGCGCTTGTCGAAGTGTTCGCCGATTGCTTTAGCCACCTCGGTAAAATGCATCGGTGAGCCGTGCTTGCGCAAGACGAGGAACGCGTAATCGCGTACGCCGCGCGCGTTCACGTTCGGTGAGTGCGCCATACCCCATTCGCCAAGCGGATTCTTCCCGATCTTTTTGGAAAGCGAGAGCCAGCGGCGGAGGATTTCTTCGTTCTTATATTCCTCGGAAACTTCTTTGAGGTGCGAGAGGAACCGATCGATCATCTTTGCTTCCTCAATCAGCTCATCGTCGGAAAGCGTCGAGTAGAGTTTGCGGAGCGACTCGTGGACCTTCGCTGCCGTTTCATGGTCCGCGCTCCAACGGTGCGTGAAATCGTCGTCTTCTTTGTGTTTGACAAAAAGGTCTCCGAGCACAAGCAGGAAATGTACATGATTCTGCGTCGCCTTGTCGGCGGCGAGGCTCTGGAGGAAATCGTGCTCGGGCACAAGACCGCCTTGCGCCACCATGGCCCTCCGGAGGTCCTCAAAAGCTGGGGCCTCCCCTTTGAACACGTCGGACTTCCGCATTGCGGCAAGCGCGAAATTCTCGATCTGGCGAACTCGCTCGCGGGTGATACCGTAGCTTTCGCCGATCGCCTCAAGCGTCATTTTCTTCGTCTCCGTGCCGAGGCCATAGCGCTTCGTGATGACATCCTGCGCCCGCCGAGGAAGGACGGAAAGAAAATGCTTGGTAACCTGCTTTGGCTTGAATGAAATTTGTGCCGTGCTCATATAAGGGGAACCGTTAATAAAAAATAAATAATGAAACAATAATAAAGAAACGCCTCGCTCGTGCCTCCTCGCTTACTCTTCGGGCAAGTCGCTCTTTATTTACAATCAAAGGGATTCGCCGTCAATTTGACAGTTTCCCTCTAGCAATCGGTTATTTATAGTTCTAGCACTGGGTTACTTTCTGTCAAGCGATTCACACTCTCCTGTGGATAGCTAAAATAACCTTGTAAAACAATGCTATTTTAGCCCGTTCATCATTCCACAACAAAATTGATTGTGCGCTCGGGAATGTAGATGACCTTTTTCACCGTTTTTTCAGCAAGCCACTTTTTGATCTCGGGATCGCTCTCTGCATTCCTGCGTGCGTCCTTTTCATCGAGACTGCGGTCAATCTCCATCGTCCCGCGCAACTTGCCGTTCACTTGTATCGTGATCTTGGCCGTGGATGAGCAGACTTTTGCCGGATCGAAATGGGGCCAGAGAGAAGTGTGGATGGACCCCTCATGCCTACCGCTCCAAAGCTCTTCGGCGAGGTGCGGCGCGAACGGTGCCAAGAGTTTGAGGAGGACTTCGAAGAGCGGAGCGGGCACCTTTTCCTCCTTTTCCATAAAACCGACGTAGATCATGAGTTTCGATATCGCCGTATTCAACTTAAAGGACTCGATGTCGCGCTCCACGCCCATGATCGTCTGGTGCATGAGAAACTCCCCTTCCGGCGAGACCGTTTGCGACGGGTCAATGTGAAGAGAGAGCCGGAAGACGCGTTCGAGAAAGCGGCGCGCGCCGACAAGATTGTCCGTTGACCACACAATCGACTGGTCGAAAGGTCCCATGAACATCTCGTAGACACGGAGTGAATCCGCCCCGAACCGCTCCACGATTAGGTCGGGGTTCACGATGTTCCCGAAACGCTTCGACATCTTTCGGCCGTCCGGTGCGATGATGAGTCCGACATTCTGAAGCCGCGCGAAGGGTTCGAGATGCGCCACCACGCCGATGTCGTGAAGGAACTTGTGCCAAAAGCGTGCGTAGATCAAATGGCGCGTCGCATGCTCGGCGCCCCCGACATAAAGATCGACGGGAGACCAGTAGCGTTCCTTCTTCGGGTCGACGAGTGCATTCGTGTTCTTGGGGTCGATATAACGCAAGTAGTACCACGATGACCCGGCCCACTGCGGCATCGTGTTGGTTTCGCGTTTGGCGGGCCCGCCGCATTTAGGACAGGTCGTATTCACCCACTCCGCGATGTCTGCAAGCGGCGACTCGCCGGTCCCCGTCGGCACATACGACTCGACATCGGGGAGAAGAACGGGCAACTCTTTTTCGGGAACAGGCACCACGCCGTCCTTCGCGCAATGGATGAGCGGGATGGGTTCGCCCCAATAACGCTGGCGCGAAAAGACCCAATCTTTGAGTTTATAGGTCGTCTTTTTCTTCCCGCCCGCATGTGCGGTAACGAGCGCCTTCGCCTCATCGCTTTTTGTGCCTATGAATTTCCCTGAACCCACAAGATGCCCCCCACCGACGTACGCTTCGTCAAGGATAGGACAGTTCGGTTCGGGGTAGTTGGGGCAAATGACCATGCGAATCGGAAGGTCGTACTTCTTGGCGAAGGCAAAATCGCGTTCGTCGTGCGCGGGAACGGCCATGATGGCGCCGGTGCCGTAACCGGAGAGTACGTAGTTCGCGATCCACACGGGGATCTTTTCCTTGTTCGCGGGGTTTTCGGCATAGACGCCCGTCGCGATACCTTCTTTCTCCGGAACGACATCGTATGCGCGCACTGCTTCTTCGCGAAGGGTGCGCTCGATGAAATCCGCCACCTTCTTGTCGGCTTTCCATCCGACATCGAGCCACTTCTTTCCCAATTCCGCGGAAATTGCCACATACGTTGCGCCGAAAAGCGTGTCGGGTCGCGTCGTAAAGACCGTCACTTTATGTTTCCCCTCTTCCTGCCCCGAGATGCCGGAGAGGGGGAACTCGAACTCCGCCCCCTCGCTCTTCCCGATCCAGTTCCTTTGCGATTCCTTGATGGACTCCGGCCACGAGAGCGTATCGAGGTCCTTTAAGAGCCGCTCGGCATAGTCGGTGATCCGAAGAACCCATTGGCGCATCGGCTTCTTCACGACCACGGTGCCGCAACGCTCGCATTTCCCCCCTTCGAGATCTTCGTTTGCAAGACCCGTCTGACACGACGGACACCAGTTGATCGGTTCGAACGATTCGTACGCAAGACCCTTCTTATACATTTGAAGGAATATCCACTGCGTCCACCGGTAGTATTTTGGGTCGGTCGTATTCAACTCGCGCTCCCAGTCATAGTTGAATCCTATCTCCGCGAGCTGTTCTTTGAATCGCTTCGTATTCTTTTCGACCGCAGTGCTCGGATGCACCTTGTTCTTGATCGCGAATTGCTCGGCAGGAAGACCGAACGCGTCCCAGCCCATGGGGTGGAGAACGTTGAAACCTTTCATCCGCTTCATGCGTGAATACGCATCGGTCGCGATGTACCCCTTTGGATGCCCCACATGAAGTCCGTCGCCGGAGGGGTACGGGAACATGTCGAGGACATAGCACTTGGGTTTTTTGGCATCTTCAGCCGTTTTGTTGAGACCAAGTTCGTCCCAGCGTTTCCGCCACTTCTGCTCTATCTTCTGATGGTTGTACTCTTTCATATAAAAATTTAGTCACTCGTCAGTATTCTTCTTCATCATTTCTTGGCGCAAACGCTCATGACGCACATAAAAGAATGTTCCAAGCCACGAGCCCGCGACAAGCGGGATCACATACAAAAAATTACCTGTGTAATTAAGAACGCCAAATGCGATGAGAACATGCATGATACCGCCTGTTGTCGCGGAGCGCCACTCATCGAGGCGTGTAATTTCGTGGGTCCACTTGGCATACAAAGCATCAATAAGAGCATACGCAATAAAAATACCAAGAGCGATAACGGGGTCGAAGGTCGCCCATTTCAAAGCAATCGTTTCCAACATTCACCTAGTGTAGTCGATGTCATTCCCGAAGACAATCGGATGATAGAAGGGGTCAGATCTTGAATTCTATGACATCGCCGTCTTTGACGACGTATTCCTTCCCTTCCGTGCGCACAAGACCATTTTCGCGGGCGGCGGCATAAGAGCCGGCGTCGAGAAGTGTCTTCCAGTTGATGACCTCGGCGCGGATGAACTTCTCCTTGAAGTCGGTGTGTATCGCCATGCCTGCCTCGGGTGCCGTTGCCCCGCGGTGTACCGTCCACGCGCGCGACTCGTCTTCGCCGGTCGTGAAGTAGGTCATGAGTAGGAGGAGGTCATACGCGGCGACGATCAATTCGTCGATGCCGTCGCCCTTGACGCCAAGTTCCTGCGCGAAGCTTTTGCGCTCGGCACCGTCAAATTCGTTCAACTCTTCCTCGATCTTCGCATCAACGACCACATAGTGATCCCCGCGTTTTTTGAAAAATTCGGTGAGTTTTTGGAAACGCTCATCGTTGAGTTCGTCAAGGTTCTTTGCTCCGGCTTTCTTATTCAAGATATAGAGGAACGGTTTCGCCGTGAGGAGGTTGCATTGCTTCACGAACTTTTGCTCCTCCGGATCAAGCACGACCGAAGAGGCGAGTTCGCCCGTCTCAAGCGCCGCACGTATTCTCGTGAGCGCCCCGTGTTCTTTTATGGCCGCCTTGTCGCCGCGCTTCACGTCGCGGCCGAGGTTTTCCATACGCTTCGTGATGGTTTGGAGATCGGCAAGAACGAGTTCAAGGTTGATCACTTCGACATCACCCAAAGGGTCGATCTTTCCGCCGACATGGATGATCTCGTTGTCTTCGAAAATGCGCACCACCTCTCCGATGGCGTTGGTCTCTCGAATGTTCGCAAGAAATTGGTTGCCCAATCCCTCTCCCTCCGAGGCACCCTTTACGAGGCCGGCAATGTCGACAAACTCCACAATGGCGGGAATGGTTTTTTGTGATTTCGAGAATGCCGAAAGCTGACCTAGGCGTTCATCCGGCACGGTCACTACACCGACGGACGGATCGATGGTACAAAAAGGATAATTCGCCGTCTCGGCCCCCTTGCGCGTCAAAGCGTTAAAGAGGGTCGATTTACCGACGTTGGGGAGGCCTACGATTCCGACGGACAGTGACATAATTGTCCACTATTGCACGCTTTTCTTTAAAATCAAAACTCTTCGACAGACCTGAACGACCAAGGTGCGGTCGCTTCAAGGTTCGACCAAAGAAAACCTTGGCGGACAACCCCAAGTGTTTCAAGCGGTGTTTCGTGTCTCACTTGACCAACGTGAGTTCAGTCTCCGAGCGAGACTCAAGGTGCGTTTTTATATAGTCGTCGGTGAGCCCTTCTTTCTCGGCAAATACGGCGTAACTCACACTGTTGTCACTTCCCGTGATGACGAACGCAGTATCCGACTTGAGCTCAATCGAATTGCCGGTGATAGTGATGTCCGGGGCATGGGCGTCGCTCGCGTAGAAGTCATCCAAAACAAATTTTCCGTCCTTTTTCACCAGATCATATCCGAAGTTATTTTCGTTCAGACAGGGGTTGATGCCGTTGTTCGCGTAGGGATGGCAGATGCTCACGGCGACTCTGTAGTGGTCGGCGCCCACATCCCGGAACTTCATGGAGAAACGATCGCCGTTCTTTGGGGCAACTTTCGGCTCTGCAACAGTCGGCTCATCAAGCATTCCCCCGTACGGTATCGTGATCTCTTGCGCCGCATAGGTATTGTCCGCAAAAACCATTTTCACAAAAATAGTCTCCGGCTTCCCCGCTTTGTCGTTATATAAGTTGCGCGTGCACGTATGAGGAAAACCGCCAAAGTGACACGAGCTACCAAAGCCGTCTCTCGCATTGTCGTCCGTGTCGCTCGTATAAAGCATCATCGTTCGCAAAGCCGGCGGCAAGTCGCTGGTGTACACGCTGCCTTCGGGATCAACAAAATCTTCTTGTTTGAGCCCCACGTCAGGTCGTTCAATATAGAAGTCAAAGACTCGCTCCTCGTAGAGTCCCAAGTCGGGCCTCCCGCCCGGCCGTTCCGAAATTCTTTCAAGTTTGATGACCGCTTGAGCAAGCGGAAGTTTGTCGAGGTCTTGGTCGTAGTCGAACGATTCGCCCGTCGAACTCGGTACGGTTACCCACGCTTGATCTCTGCTAACGACAGCCCAAGCAAGGAGTACCATCGCTAGTCCGAAGACACCGTACGCTAATTTTGCTTTTGTCATAGTGAAAGTACGTACCGTTAATCTTGGCAGGGTTCATAGGTAATGACCACATTATCCAGCCTATTCAGCGTCGCTTCATAGTAGTGCTGTTCGGTCGGGCGACCGTTACTGTCGGGAGGGATCGAGTAGTTCTTGCCCGTCTTCGGTGAAAGCGTGATATTCGCCTCTACTTTTACCTCCGCCTGCCCTGTCACGCAAGCCGGCATTTTCCCCCGTTTGAGCACTTCATCTACTTTTGATTCGTCAAAGAAGATCGGATTGCCGTTATATTGTTGCGGGCGATCCCCCGATGCGTCCAAGACCGGCGCGCTTCCCATGCCTCCGGTCCAGCCGGGGCCAATATAAAACACTGCGTCTTGCGGTTCTTCGGTCAACACGAGCGCTTTATGCTCGATTTGCGCAGAATTTGTCAAAGCGCGGTTTCCGTTACCCAAATACTCGTTCGCAAAAAACCACACAAGGAGAACGACCGCTAATCCAAAGATGCCGTATGTGAACTTTGTTTTTTTTCATAATAATCATGCGCGGTCGTGAACTTCTATATGGCGGTGCCGATGCCGATCGCGAATGCAAGGGTACCCCAGATCAGGAATTTTTTTATCAATTGATCCAAAAAACTCATCATACGCGGCAACCGCGCCTCAAAAGCATCACGCAAGTCAGGCACTTTGGGAGGAGATATTCTCCACAAAAAAGAGATGAATCGGAGAAAAAGCTTGATGACGAACGCCACGAAGACCGCAAGCCACATAAGGACACCGGTAATTGCAAGGATCCCGGATAATACAGGCTCTCTCGTCTCCGGAGGTGTTTCTTCGGGCGGCGTCTCTGGTGTTTCAGGGGTTTCGGGCGTTTCAATCGTTACCGTTGTGTCGGTCCCACGTGATGAGTTCTCTGCCACTGCTCTTTTGGTCGAAAGTACGGTTTTGCTT
>MHLS01000032.1:0-10737 GCA_001819095.1 Candidatus Lloydbacteria bacterium RIFCSPLOWO2_02_FULL_54_12 | reverse complement strand
CAAGCGTGGTGTTCTGCGGCAACTGGCCGATTACCCGACAGGTAATCCCGCCGCATTCGCGGACGTTGGCGGTGACAGGCTGAACATAGAAATCGGTGGGAGACGTCTGTTTCGGGGTTGTACCGGTGGTGTCCGTAGTACTCGTCGTGTCTACTGCCGGAGGATCCTCGGGCGCTGTAGCCGTCGAACAACATTTTGAGTAGATCGCACCGTATTCGCTCTCGTTGATTCCCGTGCAACCGCCCAGCGCCCCAAGTATCCCCTGTGCTTCAACGGGACAGGAAGCAGGATATGTCGCGGCAAAAGAAACGGCGGGGAAAAGAACGAGCACGCCGAGAATAGCGACGGTGAGGTGTTTCATAAAAGTGAAGGTTTTCATTATTGTACCGGAGGTGCCGGTGGAACACCGCCCATCTCCTTCTTGCGGCTGGCGACGAAACCCATTATGGAGATTGCAAGGCCAATGACGCCAACGAGGATGACGATCAAGACGTAGAGCGATGTGCCGGAAAAGAAGCTGGGCGGTGTTTCATCGGTCGGCGGAAGGACGGATGTGCCGAGCGCAGCCGCGGCGGCTTCTTTGACGAACGGGAGCGGAGCCGATTTTGCGAGAATTCGTCCGCCGGAATCAGTGATCGCGCTGTATATTTCGTGAGTGCCGTCGGGAAATTCCTCGTCGAGCGTGTATGTCCACGTGCCGGCGGCATCGGTCTTTATAGTGACCACGATCGGCTCCGAGAAAATATAAATTGTCACGAAACTGTTCGGAAGTGCGCGGCCCAGAAGTGTGATCTTCGCTTTGGCCGGTGTTGTTGTCGGCGCCCCCCCCCGTCGGCAAGATCGGTTCTGTTTTGATCGTGGGTGCTACAAAGATCTCCTTCTTCACGTTCCCGGAAAAACGCGGATCTTCGTATGCCACCTTACCCGCAGCAATGGTGACGACCGGCGCGGTAGAAGTCGCCTGGGGCGGTGCGTCTTTTTTCGCGAGAGGATCCTCGCCTCGGAGCAACTGTTCGCCGTCTTTTGTACCGTCACCGTTGGTGTCCGCTTTCTTGGAGTCCGTCTTATAGATATTCACCTCATCATAATTCGTGACGCCGTCCTGATCGGTATCTTCAAATGCGCGGGCGCCCACGCGTTCGGTGAATATCTTCGTTACTTCCTCGGCCTCTCTTAATACCTGCTTCACCTGACTCTCGGCCTCTTTCTCGGAAAGCACGCCCTGACCGACGAGGGACTTTGTACAAGTGTCAACATACTCCACTTGTGAGCAAACGGTGTTCAGTTGCTTCGCGTCGGTGACGGGAGTAGAAAGAGGGTTGTCTCTGAAAACCTCGGCAACTGAAACGCCGATAAACTCTGCTTGCGTGACCGCCGATGTCGACACGGTAGTCTCCGTCGTGACGATCTTTTGGTTGGCATAGGTTTCGCATTCGCTCTCATGCCTCGGGTCATCGCAGTATGCTATATATTGTTCCGTGGTAGCTATCGTTTCAACAGGAGGGGGATCGACAACAACCGTCCGTGTCTGGCTTGCGACGATACTGCCGGAAAAGTTCAGCAGTTGATAGGTGACGGTGTACGAGCCGGGTTTTGTCGCATCGAGACCGCCGAGGAGACGTTTCGGTGTCACCGCCGCGCCGCCGAGAACAAGATACCCTTTCGCGCCCGCTTCGCTGTATGTGCCGCGATACGGCACGTGAACCACCGCGTCGCCGGAAAGCAAAATATAGGGCTTGAACGGTTGTGTCAGCGGTTCTTCGATCGTGTTCGTTGTGGTGAGGGTCGTTGTCGACGGATTTGTTGCAAGAATTACCTTTGTCGTGTCCGAAGGAGTCACTACCTTGAACACATACGCATACACGGAACAACCGGATCCAAAACGACAGGCGGCAAGGCGGTAGTCGTAAGAGGTGCCGCTCGTCACGCTCGTGTCAGTGTACGAAGTGGTATTCGCGGCGGCAATCGAGGAAACAAGCGACCAAGGGTTGGCATCGCCTGAGCGCCTTCGTTCGAGGACCCAGTTTTCCTCATTGAGTGAATTATCGCTCCACGCGAGCGGTATCATGGAGAGTGTCGGCGTGCCGCTCACGCGCAAGTTGGAGGGTGGGTTGGGGATTGTGTCTGCAGTGATGTTCGTTGTCGTACTCATTATTGAAGCGGCGGGAGTGTTGAGAGAAAGCGCCGTGCTTGTTCCCGATATATTCCCGGCAGCATCGTACGCTTTGATCGCGAAAGAATACGTCGTTGATGGAGTAACTGTGAGATCGGCATAAGTCCTTCCGATGGATTGGCCGATCTTTGACCACATTGCATTCAGGCGGCGAAAGATGTAATAACCCGCCACGCCGACACTATCGGTCGAGGCAGTCCAACTCAAGTCAACCTCATTGTAGACATTCTTTGTCGCGACAAGGCCGGTCGGTGTTGAAGGCGCCTGCGTATCGGCAGCAATAAGGGTGGCGGAAGTTCTCGCGCTCCCCGACGCGGACGAAAGCGAGAGATTACCCGCCGCGTCGGTCGCTTTCACCGTGTATGAATAACTCGTATCGGCCGATAACCCCGTGTCGGAGTAACTGGTGATAGTCACCGTGGCCAAGGGCGTGGTGGCACCGTTTCTGTATATCTTGTATCCGGTCACGCCGACGGCATCAGTTGAAGCGTTCCACGAAAGATTGATTTGGGACGGTGATACGGCGGTCGCTAAGAGGCTTGTGGGTGCTGTTGGCGCAGTGGCGTCTGCAACACCGACTGTTATCGTTATCGTCGCCGGTGACGACCACGCTGATGCTGAAACCGTTGTATCAACCGCGTAGACCTTGATGTTATAGGTCCCGCTCGCGGCCCAGATGTGGGATGCCGAAACCGTCGTACCGGCAGAAACCGGCGTGATAAAATCCAAAGAGCCGTCGCTGTCACCGTCACCCCAATCAAATATCGGCTTCACTTGGTCTCCGTCCGGGTCCGGATACAGTTTTGAGGAAAAGGTGTACGTTGTCCCCGTCACGCCCGAAGACGACGTTGGTGTCGGTGTCGAAGGAATAGGTGGCGGACCGCCGGCGGTGCCCCCAAGGCCCGTCACGGGAAGACTTTGCGCCGAAGTATTCCCCGCCGCATCATAGGCCGCGACCTTATATTCGTAGGTGGTGCCGGCCAAAAAACCCCCGACAGGACCCTCGTCTAAATATGTTGTAGGAGGATTAGACGTAACCATTTTGTACTCGCTACTTCCTCGAGGGTCCGTAGAAGGAGACCAATAACTCATGCTTTGTCCTATGGGGGTACCGTTCCGGTATATCTTGTATCCGGCGACGCTGATGTTGTCGCTTGCGGCATCCCAGTCAATGGAGACCCCCAACAAATTGCCGTAATTTCTCAAAAGACCGGTCGGCACGGTAGGCGCAACAGTGTCGGCAGATGCATACGTCGTCGCGACCGCGGGGAGCGACTGGGTCGAAATATTTCCCGAAGAGTCTATCGCGTCAACTTTGTATGTATATTGTGTAGACGGCGGCAATCCGTAATCGGAGTAATACCAAGCAGTATCGCTTAAATAATATTTATGTGAAGAGTCTAAGTCCTTCAGCAAAACACCGTTCCGATAAATTCGGTATCCTTTGACGAAATAATTGTCGGTGGAAAAATCCCATTTTAGGTCGATCCGCGTAGGCGAAACAGCGATCGCCGTGGCGGAGAAGTTTCCGGGTGTTGTGGGCGGGGTGACATCATCAGCACGGCCGATAGATATAGCCCCCGTTCCGCCGTAACCAAGCGCCTGCGACCATGACGACCACCGACCGACCGAATCAACCTCCGCGGTCTTGACGCCATAGTTCCCGACTGCCGACCAAGTGTGCGACCTGTTCACGACGGTACCCCCGGTGGCGGGCGTGAAGCACTCCGTATCGCTCGTCGCGCCGTCGCCCCAATCAAATCTTGCCTTTACCTGCTGTCCGTCCGGATGCGGGTAGACCGTAGTGTAAAAAGTATAACTTTTTCCGACGGCACCGACCGGAAGCTCGATCTCGGGATCCGTTGGAGTCGGTGTAGAGTTGGCACTTAGTGTTGTAACGCTCACCGCATTACTCGATGACAAAATATTCCCGTACGTGGGACTGGCGGGATTGAGATCTTTGACGACAAGCTTATAGGTATATGTGGTATAAGGAGCCCTTTCGCCTTCGTGAATATCGTTCGCGAAATAACCGAGATCCATGCCGTCTCTCAATATGGCGTTCCAATTACTCGGTTCACTGTACAGTTGGATATAGTCGTAGGTTCGCGCCACAACGCTGATGGGGCTCGCTGGAGGAGGAGTGCCGCCGCAGGGGTGCATGTCGGCCCACGTCAAATACGCCGCCGCATAATTGGGTGCAAGAAAACCGGAAACTGAAACGACTGCTATGAGAAAGATTCGACTAAGGCGCATCGTTGTAATTGTAGCAGATGCTTAACTCTTCGTCCCACTTGTAAGAAGGGGGGTGAGACAGAGGGTCGCAATGAGGGCTCCGCAGACATTACTGATAAGATCGAGCCATGTGTCGTTGACGCCTTCGGCGAAAACAAAGCCTAGGTAATTTTGGAGAAAAAATTCAGTGATCTCGTTCGCGACACCGAGTCCCGTCACAACCAAAATACTGAAGACAATAAACTGAAACCTGCTTATCCGGAGATGCGTATCCGAAACGACAAGAAAACAAACGGATAGCGACACAAAACCTCCTCCAAAGATATGCAGTATGCGATTGCTCCATTCCGGATCAGACGCGGCGAAACTCACGAAAAGGACGGAAAGATATGCAACAACAATGTACGCGACGGAGCGAAGCGAGCGCCAACCGATGGTTGGTACGCCACTCCGAAAAAAGACAGGGAAAAGAAAGTAGAGGAGCAGGTAGGAAAACACATGGCCGACCGCAAGTAAAAGTAAGTACATGGGTTAATCGGTGTTTCGGCGATTGCCGTTAATCTGTACAAAGAGCGCGCTCGTCCGCCTTTCCGTTGCGTACGACGGCGTAGCAACCCTTGGTGATCGTCCAACCCGTACACTTCCCGGAGGTGGCACCGGCCTCCCCGACGCAGGTGCCCTCACACTCCGAATAGTCGGTGCACACCTCCCCGCCGTCCTTCGTCGGCAGATTACATTCTTCCCTTATGCTCACCCCCGTTCTTCCCCACGCGCCCCCCTCCTTGAGGCATGTGAGCTCCGCTTCTTTCACGCGGATCTGTTCCTCCATCGGTATCGTACACGCCTCGTTCTCCCACGTTCCGTTCAACACCCGGCAGTCGTCACGGTAAAGAGCTTCTTGCCAGTTCGAGTCCGGAACGATATTTTCACTATCTTGCGTGACGGGCCCCTCTCCGGTACCGAAAAAGATCGCGGCCGACACGAAGAGCATGAAAATGACAAAGATCACACCAACAACCCTCATGATGGTGTGCGTGCGGGGGCCGGGTATATATGTCGCCCCCATGATCGTTTTTTGCGACCACGTCTGCCACCGCAACGGAATGTCGGGTCGGGCGATCAAGAGGTAGCCGATAACCAGAACGGTGAGAGTGATAATGAGCATGGAGAGACTGCTGATGATTGATTCCATAAAAAATTTAATCTGCGCAAAGCAGTCCTTGCGATCTTCCGTTAACAATTTGATTGACGCAGTTCACCCACCGGCGCTCACTGCATTTGCCGGAGGTGTCGCCGGATGAATGCTCTCCGACACACGCCCCCTGGCACTGTGAGCGGTCGGTACAGACTGTTCCACTGTCTCCAGTTGGCAGGTTGCAATATTTTTTCGGATCAAATGATGTTTGCGCCCAGATTCCCCCTGCTTTCAAGCATGCGGTCTCCGTTTCCGGTGGACTGGAGAGGTCGGCTTTTGCATCACGTGTGACGGATTGCTCGATCTGAAAGGCCGAGATGAGTGTGTCTATGTTGTCCAACTCCTCTTCACACCCAGGAAATTCTATTTCTTTTTCAATACCGTCCGCATGTAAATAATACGATGCCGAATAATCAAAAGTCTCGCCAGCTGGGCATTCTTTGTTGAACACATCAGATTTTTTTATTTCGGAGAGTATTTTTTCAATCTGTTCGGGAGACAATTGTTGCTCGCTCACGGTCGGAGAAACTTTGATTTCGCCGCCGTACACTTGATACTCTTCCTCCGTGGATAATTTCCCAGAAAGGGACAGGCGTACCCTTGTAAAACAGCCGCCCTCGCCTTCCGGAGTAGCGCATAGGCCGCCGCTATTTTTCTCGTAGATGAGATCCGGGCTTCTTGTGTTTGTTTCGGCACTATTTGACCACCGTTCCCCGCCACCGAAGAAAAAGAGGGTAGCTGTGAAAAGCGCGAGGAGTCCGAACGATACGAAAACCCACCCGACCACTTTCGTGATCGTATAGGTACGCGGGCCGGGTATCCACTGTGCTCCGATGAGTTTTTGCGACCACGTTTGCCACCGTAACGGAATATCCGGCCGGGCGATGAACATGTAGCCGATAGTGAGCCAGAGGAGAGGAATGATAAGAACGAAGATTGATTCCATAAAAAATCATTTACCGACCCCTTTTTTCCTCGATCGCATCAGTGCGCGGATACCAACGAATGCGCCGGAAAGGAGGCCGACGAGAATGACCACGCCCGCCAAGGTGATCGGCGCGGACTCTTCGTCGTATGTCGGTGTTGGTTCTGGCGACGGACAGCAGGAGGGTTCGGGTTGAGGCGGCGCCCCTTCCACCGCACAGCATTTCCCGTAAATTGCGGAATAGTCCGTAGGGCTAATTGCCGCACAACCGCCGACCGCCTCAACAATCCCCTGCGCTTCAGCGGGGCAAGTTGCGGGATACGTTGCGGCAAGAACAGGTGAACCGAAGAAGGGTGTTGCCAGCGTAGTAAGAGCAAGGACAAACTTAAAAAATTTCATAGCGGCTCATTTACGGATCCCAACGAATAAGCACGTTCGTTGTTTGGCAGGACCTAATGGTCACCGAACTGCAATTATGCGCAACGCCGGTAGGGCCAAATCCACGACAACTGTATTGGTAGTCGCCGGGTAGTGCGTAACGACCGGAAGAACTAAACCAGTAACCGCCTATGTCAACATCCGAACCGGAATTTATGCTTAAGCTCAATGTCCCGTTATTTGACGAGCAGGTACTTCCGCTCCCGCCACTGCTTGCTGATGCGCAAAGGAGTGTGCCGTCAATGTTGGCGATATCCGTCGAACAGCCGGCGCGGCGATAATAGGCGCTCACCCAACTGCTATCTATCCGTTGACACTCCGCTTGAATGGTAGAATCCGTTGCTAAAATACTGCGACAAGAGGCGCGGAAGGACTCGGTGGCCGTATCACCTCCACCATTACTACCGCCACGACAAGCAGATCCGACGGCAATCGAGGAAACAGTGTCGTTGCCGATCGGTTCATTCCTAAAATCGGTGGCATTGGCCGTGAATGTTTCGCAATTGCCGCTATAATTTATCGCATCATACAGTGCCGCGGTTGCGCCGTCGGGAACGATGATAGACGATACCGTGTCGTTGCCGATGGAGTTGTTCCGAAGATCAGCGTCGTCGTCGGTAAAAGTTTCGCAACCGCCGTCGTAGTTGATAGCACCACAAAGCCGTATACCACTTGGTTGTACAGTCACCTTCGGGGTAGGTGGAGTGACAACCGACGCAGGTATCGCCGAGAGGTAACTATTTAGTGCACTAAGCAAAGATAGTTTCTCTGTTTTGCTCAAGACCCCGTCGGCGAGCGCATCGTTGAGGAGTTTAAGTAAGCTTTCCTTGGTCACCACGGTACAACATGCATCATACACACTTTTGTATAGTGTTGAATCAATGCTACTACACCCGCCAAAGGCATCAACGATGGTTTTAGAAGTTTGGTCGCAAGCGTTTGTGACCGGTGCGGTTGCCGATTGAGCAGAGTTAACTAAAGGAATCGTTAATTCTTCTACGCTCGTGAGGGAAAGAGTGCTGGATTCAATCAGGCTTTTTGGATTATTGCCGTCGTAAACGTAGAGATCGTAATTATAGTCGGAACAAACACAACTCGCGTCCGGTTTTAGCCTAACAAATAAATTATTCGGATCGTTTGCCGGATCAACCGAAGAAACGTCCTCTCTCACCGTGAGTTCATAATAGGCGTTAACGCTGTTTACCACCGTCCGCACTGCTACAAGAAATTTGAGGCCGCCGACAGTAGTTGAAAACCAACGTAATTCCCCGACCGGATGACTGCAATATTCCAGTTTGGCCGGCAAACTCAAGGCTTGGGCTTCGCCGGAAGATTTCCCGCCGCAATCTTGTCGATACGGGCCAGTGAAAGATGTGGGGCCGCCTTGAGAAGGCATCGGGCCGTCAAGGCTTGACTGTGCAAAAACCATAAACGGAAAAACGAGGCTAACTAAAGACACGAAGACACTCGAAACGCAAACGGCCGGTAAGTTTTTTTTCATCCTAGTGCTTTATTTTTTTTATTATATCCTAATACCTGCAGAATTCATAAACGGGTTACTTGTAAAAGGTCTAGCCCGCCGCTTGATCAAAAAGTAGCACTTCCTTCTTTTCTGTATCCACCGTTACCCAAATCATTTGATCGGTTGGACCATCAGGGAGATCATACGTCACCAGCCAGATATTCGGCCCCTTATCCGGAAGAGACCTCGCTTCATACACGGTGTATTGAATATCAAAACTCTTGCCCTCTGGAAAATGCCGAAGAACCTCTTCCCATGCAATGTTCGCGGCTTTCTCCTCGTCTGTTATTGGAGATCCTTGCGTTGGCCATACCACGAGAGCGCCTAGTCCGATTAGGGCGACCGCGATAAGAGCAAAAACAAATTTGTGACGGACTATGTTGGTCGTGAAGGGCATGCTTTTTTCTGTGTGTCTTATTTTTTCCAAAAACGTTTGACAGCCAATACGCCGACAGCCACCAAGGCCACTAAGGTGACGGCAATCAATGGTGTGGCGGATGACTTTTGGGTGGTTATCTGATCAGTGAGTGTCGTCGGGGTCGCTGGCGCCGAACAGCATTTCCCGTAAATTGCGGAATAGTCCGTGGGGTTGATTGTTGCACAACCGCCGACCGCATCAACAATCCCCTGCGCTTCAGCGGGGCAAGTTGCGGGATACGTTGCGGCAAGAACAGGTGAACCGAAGAAGAGCGTTGGCAGTGCGATAAGCGCGAGAAGCTGTTTAAAAAATTTCATAGCGGCTCATTTACGGATCCCAACGAATGAGGCTGTTCGTCGTCTGGCAAGCCCTGATGGTGACGGATTGACACTGGTGATACACCCCCGTCGGGCCGTATCCGTAACAACCGTAAGTGTATCCTGCATCAAATGAATAGTTGCCGGAGGAGCGCAGTACGTAACCGTCGATATAGATACGCGAGCCGCTGTTCATGCTTAAACTCAACGTACCTTGATTGGACGAGCAGGTGCTTCCGTCCCCTCCACCGCTTGTCGTGCGGTCAGAACAGGAGTATCCGACCGCGATCGAGGAGATGACGTCGTTGCCGATCGGCTCATTCCTAAAGTCGGGGCTGTTAGACGTGAACGTCTCGCAATTGCCGCCGTAATCGATGGCATCCATCAAAGCCACGGTCACGCCGTCGGGGACAATAATAGATGAGACGCGATCGTTGCCGATACTGTTGTCCCGCAGGTCGGAATCTTTGCCCGTAAACAGCTCGCAACCGCCGCCGTAGTTGATGTCGGCGCAGAGTTGAACGCCGTTCTCGGAGACGATAAAAGACCGGTAGAAGTCGTTATTCATCTCATTGCTCTCCGCAATCGCGTCGTCGGGGTCGACAACGATGCCGAACGTATGCGTCCCCGCCTTCGGGACTTTGATAATCTCGCGCAATTTGCGCACTCCTCCCGCGTCGAGCGGGCTCGTCGAGGTGATCGTGCGGATGAAGACGCCGTCAACATACACCGCCACCGCGATCCCCTTCTCCGTCGGACCGATGCCGTCGTTGACCACATTCCAGTGAATCATGACGTCATCTCCGACATGGATGGGCACATCGGCTTTTTCTTGCTGGGCAAAGAGTGCTTCCAGCGAATAGGGTCCCGCCGTGATGTCATCGCCCCAGCCCGGCTGTTGCGTGACCGTCAGATCCGGCGGTTTTGCCGGAAGCGGCGGCAATGGCGTGAACATCGGTGCACCGCTCAAGTAAGCGTTAAGAGCGCTCAAGAGAAGCGCCTTCTCCGTCTTATCGATCGTACCGTCGACGAGCGCGTCGTTGAGTATCTGGAGAAGATTCGGCTTGGTCGGCGACTTGCAGCATGCGGCATACCCGTCAGGCGAGTTTTCCTGATCGATCTTTCCGCATCCGCCGACGGCGTTCACAATTGCTTGCGCTGTCGTGTCACACCGTGCTTTTGGCGTTTGAGTTTGAGTCGGCACGGGGGGCAATGCGGGGGTCGTCGCCGTTGTTGCCGTGGTCACCGCCGCGGCAGTCCCGTTTTTCACTGTGACCGTGCGTGAGACGGATTTTTCTATTCCTTTGCTGTTCGCCGCCGTGGCCAAAATGGTGTGTACACCGTCGGGAACTGTAGCAGTGTCCCACGATACGCGAAACCCAGTCGTATCGTATTTACCGCTCTGGGAGTCACCCCAACCAGTAGACTTGTCCCACAATAAGAAATATGAGAGAATGGGTGCATTAGCACTTTATGTTTTCTCGTATGGATATAGACAAAATACTCAACAATAC
>MHLS01000031.1 GCA_001819095.1 Candidatus Lloydbacteria bacterium RIFCSPLOWO2_02_FULL_54_12 | reverse complement strand
CAAATTATCAAAAGATCTTGCGGTTGCATTTAGATAGAGAATTTACCGATCTCGGAACTTGACTTTTTTGTTTTTTTGTATAGTTTTGAGGCGATATGGTTCTTCGTTAACAATAGCTTATTGAAGAGAAAGGAGGTCGGGATGAGTGCCTGTTTCCCTGAATGCGTGCGCGTGATCTTCGATGAATACGACACCCATGTCCCTTATGCCGCCGATCTGGCCGAACGGCTGAACATTCCGCTCACGGTCTACGCTCCGATACGACCGGAGATGGTCGACCTAGCGGGGGAATTGCTCCACCGTACCCCAAGCGAGCTCGACGATGAAATGATCCGCTCGGTGAAGGATGAGGTGCAAAAGCATTTCCGTGAACCGGAAAGGGCTGGCACCGAGGTTTCTCTCGCCGAGCTCCCGCGCCGCCAAGAGAACGACGCCGGGATCCTTGTTTCATGCGAGACAGACGGAAACCACACGTGGAATGTGCTTTCGCCCGCAGGCGAACGGCGGATATTCCGCACAAATAAAGGTCCCGTACTGATACCGCTCGGGGACGGCATGTCGAGTCTCTCTGCGGCACACTCCGGCATCGAACTCGCGCGACGGATCGGGACAAAAGTCCTCCTCTGGCACACGACGTGGAAAAACCCGCTCGAGCACGACCCGAATCCGAGAAAGCATGTCTGTCCGGCTGCGGAAAAGATAATCCGCGAGGCCGAATCGCTCGGACGGGCGGCGGGTGTACTCGACGAGGACTGCCGCGTCGAATGTGCCGCCACGGTCGTCGAGAGCATCATCCGTGTCGCGCTGCGCTCCGGAGCGTCGCTTGTCGTCATGGCAGGCGGCAAACGCAAGAAATTCGGCGCGTATCCGGACCGCGTACGCTCGCGCAACTGTCCCGTTCCTCTTCTCATCCTTGCACGGGAACCGTCATGAGCTTTGAACAGTCGTGGTGGTTCCGTCCGAGAGTCGTCTTTCACGTCTCCATTTTCCTCTACATTCTGCGCGTGGTGATCAAGATCGGCGTCGGACTCGCGTTCGCATCGCCGCTTTTGGTCGGCGACGGCGTGCACAACATCGGAGACGCAGGGGTCTTGCTCGCGGCGTACTGGGTCATCTGGTTCATCGCGAACAAAAGCCGCGGGATCTACGGTCCCGACAACTTGCCTGCGCTGTTCCAGCTCTCGATCGCCGTTTTGATGGGCGTACTCGCGTTCTGGGTCGGCACGGCGTCGATCGAAGGACTTATGAACCCCGGGGCGCGGCATCTTGATCTTTCATCGCTCGGTGTCGTATCGCTCACCATGGTCGTCTCGGTCGCTATTTCGCTTGGCGCCGGCGCCTACCAAGTGCGCTCCGGCGAGCCGACGCTCGTCGCCGCAGGGAAAGAGATGCGCGGAGATGCGCTCATCGAGTGTTCGATTCTTGCGGGCTTTCTCGGAGAATATCTCTTCTCCTCGTCCTCGATCGAGTACGGCTTCGGTCTTGTCGTCGTTTTCCTTATCGGAAAGACCGCGTGGGAAATGGGGAGTGAGGCGAAAAACACCCTGCTCCAAGTCTCGCTCGGCGAAGCGTTCGAAGAGGGAATTCGCGCGCTCGTCTCGTCGACCTACGGCGTGGGCGAAACGGTGAAACTCGAGACGTACCCCGTGCTTCAGGCGGCGCGCATCAAAGTCTGGGTCTTGACGCAGGGCGGCGCGGAGGCGAACGAGGACATCCGTGAAGCGCTTCGCGAACGTATCCGCGAGTATGCCGAAGGGCACGGACACTCCGAATCGAGGCCCGACGTCTACTTCGCGCTCCCGGACCCCGACTGGCACCGCGTGCTCTATGCGCTCGTCAATGAGGGCGGTATGTGCTTCGTCGCACCGAACATTGAAAACGCCGACATGCTCCGCGTCTGCGCGATCGAGAACGGTGAGATTGTAAGCGGCGAGGACATTCCGGCGCCGAAAACGCTCGACGAATTCCTTGCGCTTGTCCGCTCAAAGCACATCCGCGTCTACCGCGCGTGGAACGAGAAGGAGACCGTCGTGAGCGCACTCCACAAGTATGGTGTGCACTACAAGAAAACACCGACCATCCTTCCTCCGGAATGACTCATACCCCCGCCTCACCGCGGGGGTTTTCATATACCAAAACCGGCAGGCATCAGTAGTGCGGCAGGTGCTCAAGTGTGACGCCGTACGTCTCGCGCGCCCAAAGGATAAATTGAGCAAGATTGTCATCATTCAACCCGCCGTCCTTCACGATCTTCGACCGCCACCCTTCGAAGTCCCGCGGGGACGTCACTGCCGGCATCCGTTCACTGCATCTACGTCCTCAACGCCTCGTAAAACATATCAACGATACCGCTCGCGCGGCTCATGATTGTCTTTTTGAGGTAGGTTGCCTCACCGCCCGTCGCAATCATTCGTGTGAGAGTATCGACGGCACCGAGACACATCGACTCTTCGCGCGACCCAGGGGCGGACAATGTCGCCTCGTTCTCCAATCGTTCAAGCTGTTTTTTCAGGAACTCCACCGACCGACGACCGTCAGAAAACCCCGCCTCATCAATAGCACTGTTCACTATCCCCTCACCATTACCCAAAGTACTCGAAAAATGATTAAGTAGTCGCTCGACGCGCGGCCTGTCTTTAATGACAAGTTTGCCGTTCTCCACTCCGACAAGTCTTCCATATGCTTCGTTTACCGCATGACCCGAACGTTCTGGGTGCTCGAGTACGAATGCGATATCCTGCACCGTCACGTCCGGCAAGAATCCTTTATATCCGCCGCGTGCGCGAGAGTGGAGGCTTGCGCCATGGTCGATGAACGCGACACGGTCTCCCTGAAACATCATGTTCCACGAGGTACGATCATACTGCCGAAGCAGAAGGTCAACAAAGAATCCGTCTTGGATCTCCTTGTTGTCATGAAAACGTTCGGGAAGAACGATTGGCCCATCCTCCCATTCCTCCAAGTAGTCGAGTCTCAACTTCAAAATACCGTCGCTGCGAACGATTTGTGCTGCAGGACACGTCACGCCAACTTTCCCAAGCAGTCTCGCACCCACATAGTCGGCGCGCAAGGTATGCTCCGGCCCACCTTTCAGAAGATACTTTTTTCCCCGCTCATCTTCCCAAAGTTCCATCGGGTGTGTGGCAACGACCGCACCGCCACGAAACGTTCGAGAAAACGGTGATGTTCCATCTCTTTCGGCCGCTTCACACGCTTTTCCGGTTCAAATCGAGGCGCAAAGTTGCGCATCACCGAATGCTCGACCACCCACGCATAAAGTTGGGTGAGGGAGGATTTCGGATCTTCATGCGGAAGCAGTTTTCCATCGGGCGTCACTTCATAGAACGAGGGTGACTCGATCTGGTGCGGTCGATCCTCTATGCGGTCAACAGGATCGCTCCCCTCACGCAATTTTCTTCGCGCCGCAAGACTTTGGCGGCCGAACTCACTGGACGAGAGAAGTTTGATACGCTTATTCACCTCTTCGTCTGATATCTCCACGCCACCCGCATGAGCGAGCGCCTTGATGGCAAATTCAGGAATGCTTCCACGATAACCCGTATCAATGAAGTAGGAGTCCAATTCCACGCCATGCTGTTTGAGGTACTCCGCGACGGCTACGCGACGCTCGTTGTTCTCGATGTTACGCGTGACCAGGACATATTTGCATTCGCGTGCGCCCTTACCAAAATCAGCCGCCTTGAGTGCCGTGAAAAGGTAGCGCCCGTCGCGACCAAAAACGACACAGCGCTGGGCTCCGGCCTCATCAAGACTCTCGGAGGCCTCCCAGTAAACGGGGACGTCATTGGCCTCAATGGATCTATAGAACTCTTTCGCCGACCGTTGGACACCGCGAAAACTCTCCGGCGTCCAGTATTCCGTGTCCAAAAATTCGTCCCCGTCGCTCAACTGCTCCGAAAGTCGCAATGCGACAATAAAACGGAGTTTCTCGGCAAGCAACTCTTCAAATGCCGGGATCTCACGCATTTTCCTGAACTGCTGATGGTACACGAAGAACTGTTTCGCGGATTCGGGGAGTTCATCGCCTGCGCTTTCCGCAGAAACGGAGAAGCGGTCGAGACTTCCCGATAAGCGGCGGAGAAAATTGAAACACCAGCTGATCGATACGTCACCCGCGAGGTCCTTCTGAACATCCACCTGCCTGTCCAAGTACCCCACTGCTTGCATCACTTCATTTTTCGCCCGTTCGACGTCATTTTCGATGACCGCGAGCGTGAGTGCCCGCGTACAAACCACCTTAGTAAATGTCTTCAGTTCGTCCGGCTTCCACTCACGCGGCAACTCCGGGAGAAGCTCGGTTTCGTCAATGACACCGGAAAGGATATTGAGAAAATCTTCGGGAGTGGAGTGTTCTTTTTTGGTCACACTCGCAAGCGCCCGCAACGTGTTTTCTTCCGTCAACGTAACTGGGCGCTCAAGATGGGGACGAAACCGCCCGTAAAAGTTGATGGTCTTCTTTTGATACAACTCGCGCTCTTTCGGAGAAGGGGGGTCCGCCTCCTCCGGATATTCTGGAAAGTCTTCATGGTCGTCATGGTAGTGATCATCGTGAGGGTCGAAATAAGGGTCATGGCCGACGGCGCCTGAGTCGGAGAGATCCCGAGCTGACTCAAGTTCGTGCTCTAGGATCTTGAGATACTCCGCCTCCTCCTTTGCGTCAAACGGCGCGGAAAGTACTTCCGGCAAAGAGGTCTGTGCCTTGGCTGGGCTAAACAATGACAATGCTTTCTTCTTCTCCCACCATTCGGAAAAAGTCGTACTTTTTTCCGCGTATGCCTCATACGCCGCCGCGCTCTCCGCACCAAGAACTTCCTCTAACGCACGGGTACATCGCACGATACGCATTGATCGAAACTCCGATGCGGCATACTCCGGGGAAACCAAATGATCCAGATATCGCAAAAGTTCCGGTGCGACGGACGGATCGCCGGACTTACCCAGGCGCTCGCAAAGAAAACCTGTCGTACTCCCGTCCGGATTGTTCCAAACCTTTTCGTAAGAAAGGAGTTTGCTGAAAAATATTTTCTCCCGCGATGCGTCGAGCGAGGCATAGATATGCACCAAATGGTAGAGCCGGTCCGTGTGTCCTCCGTCCGACTCCGCCCGCTCAAGAGAATCCAGGGCCCGCTTTTCCATGGCGTCGGCAAGAACCTCTCCTTCGCCTTTCATCGCCACCCACAATTTTCGGGCTTCAAGCAGGTGTTCCTTTCCGTTGATACCCAACAACTGCCATTCTTTCGCGAATGCGTTCCTGTCGGCCATATGGTCAAAATGGGAAAGAGCGTACCTTCCGGAAAAACTAAAAGCCTCCAGAAATTCCGCATGTCGCTCCGCAAACGCATCAAATGCGTCGCTCTTTTGCGTACTCGCCGCCCCCTCATGCGACTCTCGACCCGCGAGGAGGTCTTGAGGTTCGTTCCACTCGTCATCGCCGCCGAACGAGGCGACGGAGGAAGGCTTATTCTCGTCAGGATAAAAATGCGAGGTCTCCATGATCTCCTTGAGTTTGTTATGCCACTCTCCGGTGGTCACCTTGAGCGGACTGGGGTGGCCGAAGTGGAGGTCAGAGGCACTCGTGTCCGGTTAAATTCCGGTAGATATAGAAATGGCCCGTCTGTTGAGCGATAATAGTTGTGTCAAGCAATTATTCATCTCTCACCCA
>MHLS01000030.1:51524-68591 GCA_001819095.1 Candidatus Lloydbacteria bacterium RIFCSPLOWO2_02_FULL_54_12 | reverse complement strand
ATTTGGCGGGCGGAACCATGGGCAAGTTTTTTGGAAGAGGTGCGGGCCACCGCCCGCTCCAACATATCTTGCGTCCACTCATCCCCGTGGCAGAGCCACGGGGTATTTTGGACGCTCCCAATAAAAAATCCGCCTCATTTTAGCGGACTAGGTAATTCGTGTGAATGGCTGTTCGACGCGGCCCGTCGGCTCCGTGTACCCTGGCTCGTCTTCCGACGGGCCGTAGTAAAAGAGATAGCCGAGGTAGAGGAGCGACACGACGACAAATACAACGACGGGAAGGTAGCGTTTCATTGCGGCACCTCGCGAACGATCTTTCTGAAATATAGCATATTTCGCGGCGCATGCCGACCATCACGTAGGCAGATTGGAAAAATGCTCTGCGGTAAGATACAATATCCGAATGCTCCAGTCGGAACTCTTCACCAAGACCCGCCGCGAGGCGCCGAAAGATGAGGTGGCGAAGAACGCCCAGCTCCTTATTCGTGCCGGCTATATCGATAAGCTTGCCGCGGGCGTATATACCTATCTCCCGCTCGGGCTCCGCGTGCTCAAGAAGGTCGAACAGATCATCCGCGACGAGATGAATAGGGCAGGCGGCATCGAGCTCTTGATGCCCTCCTTCCACCCCAAAGAGCTTTGGGAGAAGACCGGCCGATGGAATACAATGACCGACCTCTATAAAGTTGCCGACTCTTCGGGGCGCGAGGTGGCGCTTGGTCCGACGCATGAGGAGGTGGTGACGCCCTTGGTCGGCTCGTTCATTTCCTCATATCGTGATCTTCCGCGCGCAGTGTATCAATTTCAGAACAAATTTCGCATGGAATTGCGCGCGAAAAGCGGCATTCTTCGCGGGCGGGAATTCATCATGAAGGACTTTTACTCTTTCCACCGCGACGAAAAGGACCTTGCCGAGTATTACGAGAAGATGAAAGCGGTGTACAAGCGCGTCTTCGATCGCATCGGTATCGGCGAACAAACATTTCTCACGTTCGCTTCCGGCGGGAGTTTTTCAAAGTACTCGCACGAATTCCAGACGATAACTCCGGCGGGTGAGGATACCATCTACCTTTGCGTCAACTGCAGGGTGGCTATCAACAAAGAGGTGAAGACTGAACAGCCGAATTGCCCGTCGTGCAAAGGCTCGGAGCTTCGTGAGGAACGCGCTATCGAAGTGGGGAATATCTTCGAACTGAAAACGAAATACTCGAACGCATTCGGGCTCTCATATAAAGATGAGGAAGGGAAGCCGCAACCGATACAAATGGGCTGTTACGGCATCGGTCTCGGACGCGTCATGGGAGCCGCCGTGGAGGTGTTCGCCGACGAGAAGGGCATCGTGTGGCCCGAAGCGATCGCGCCATTTTCCGCCCACCTTCTCAACTTGAGCGCCGAGACGGACGAAGTGAATTTCGCCGCGAGGGCGCTCTACGAGGAGCTTTCACGGAGGGACGTTGACGTGCTCTACGACGACCGCAAGGACGTTTCGGCGGGCGAGAAATTCAAAGACAGCGACCTTATCGGCATTCCGCTTCGCGTTGTGGTTTCGAAGAAGACGCTCGGAGAGAAAAAGTACGAGATGAAAAAGCGCACCGAAGACTCGGCGCGCATGGTGGGGGAGGAGGAGTTGTTTGCCGCAGTAAATAAAAATTCGCTCGGCGATTTGCCGAGCGACAGGTGATTCACGAGGTCTTGAACAGGTGCTTTGCCGCGAGGTTGACGAGCGCGAGCACCCACTCTTCGTTCGTCCACGAGATCCTGTCGCCTTCGTCAAAAAGGTTTTGGATCTCCTTTTCGTGCTGTCTTGCCCAGAGCGTGACGGCTTCCCTCGGCATGCAAAGGAGCTTCGCCATGGCGTCCCAGAGATACGTGTCCCGAAGGTGGACCCACGGGCCGGGAACTCCGGTGTCGCGGAGTTCCGCGAGCAGCCTTTTCGGTATCTTCGTGAGCTTTTCTTCGAGAAAGAGTTTGGAAACCGTCTCTTTGCTGTAGCACGCAAGTTGCGGCAACCCGAACAATGCTTCCCGCAGTTCCTCAGCGGTGAATTGTTTCACTGTGCCTCCTTCTCTCCGTGAATGGGAATTTCGATCCCCGCTTCTTTTGCGGCGAGGTATCGGCCGCAGTCACTGCAGTAAGCGATGAACTCAAAGCGTTCGTCGATCCGACCAAAGCGCGCAATGTGTTTTTTCGTGCGCCGGTACGCTCCCAGAGTTACCATGCCAAAACCAGTGACCGCAAACAGCGCGAATCCAAGTATTGCCGGGGGACAAACGAGATCGTACAGCCACCAATGCCGGAATATGCCGGCCGTAATCGTTGATGGCAAAAAAATTGCAAGAAGAACAAACCCGACTAGTGAACAGCGATTGGCGCGTATACATTTGAGGTAATCCACCCGACCTCCCAGAAAAATGACAACGAACTATGTGAAAACTATACATTATAAAAATATCTTGTCAAACATTTGCTTCTCACGGGGCGTTCGCATAGAATGGGGCCACGATGCTTGAGCGCTTCTATAGCATGATGGGAGGGGGGGATATCGGCATAGACTTGGGTACTGCAAATACCCTTGTGTATCTTCGCGACCACGGCATCATCATCAATGAGCCGTCCGTCGTTGCCATCAACCAAAAGACCAATCGTGTCGTCGCCGTCGGCACCGACGCGAAACAGATGCTCGGGCGCACGCCGGGGCATGTCGTTGCCGTTCGCCCCTTGGTTGACGGAGTCATCTCCGACTTCGAGGTGACCGAGGAGATGCTCGCGCATTTCATCAACAAGGCGCAAAAAGTGTCCAAGCGAAGGGGGCGTCCGCGCATCGTGATCGGCGTGCCTTCCTCCATCACGAACGTCGAAACGCGCGCGGTGCGCGATGCCGCGATGAACGCCGGAGCGCGTGAAGTGTTCATCGTCGAAGAGCCGATGGCCGCGGCGATCGGTATCCGGCTTCCCGTCATGGATCCCGTGGGCTCGATGGTGATCGACATCGGCGGAGGGACATCCGACATCGCCGTCATCTCGTTGGGCGGGATCGTCAACTCCAAGAACTTGAAAGTTGCCGGCGATCGATTCAATTCCGACATCATTTCCTATATTCGCGACGAGTTCAAGATATTGATCGGCGAGCGGACCGCGGAGAATGTGAAAATGGCCATCGGTTCCGCGACGAAGCCCGCGACCTCGCTTGAAGCCCCGTTGCGCGGCCGCGACCTTTTGACGGGTCTTCCGCGCGAAGTCATCGTGACGGACGCCGACATACGCGAAGCGCTCGCGCCGTCGATACAGGTGCTTGTCGAGTCGACGAAAGAGGTCCTTGAAACGACGCCGCCGGAGATCCTCTCGGATGTCATGAATCGCGGCGTCATCTTGGTGGGGGGGGGAGCGCTTCTGATCGGCATTGCCGACCGGCTCTCGGAGGCCTTGAAGATACCCGTCACGAGCGCCGACGATCCTCTGACCGCCGTCGCGCGCGGTACCGGCATCGTCGTCGAAAATCTCGACACGTACCGCGAGGTCCTGATCGAGCACGACAACGAACTTCCGCCCCGTTAGGAGTTCGCCCCGCGGAAGGCATGCGGCGAGAGCCGCCCGCAGGTTTTTACCGCGGGGCACCGCCATGCTCATACCGCATAACGTATAACTATGACCCAATTTCATCTGCGCTCGCGATCCCTTACGGGGTTTCGGCATGATAAACATAATGTATCGCGCCGGAAGCGGTGGATCATTTACGCATCCCTCTTCATTGTCGTACTCGTTGTTCTTCGTACGCCGCTTGCGGACTCATTCGCCTATCTCTCCTTAACGATCGCACGGCCTTTCTGGTCGGCGGGATCTTTTTCCTCGCAATGGTTGGAGGAGACCGGAACGCTCTTTCGGTCGAAACGGTCACTCGTTGAGGAAAATATCCGACTGAAGGATGCGCTCGACTCGGCGGCGCTTGAGGCGTACTCGCGCGACCGGCTCCGCGGGGAGAATGAAGACCTCAAAGGCGCTCTCGGGCGCACCGAAAAGCGCGACATCCTCCTCGCGCGGGTCATAGCGGCCCCCGGACGCTCCCCGTACGACACGCTCGTCGTCGATGTCGGAAGCGACCACGGAGTTCTCGCGGGAATGAAGGTCCTTTTCGACGGCGACTTTGTGATAGGGACGGTGGATCGGGTGGCGGCCGGAAGCGCGGTCGTAACGCTCTTTTCCTCGCACGGCACCGAACTTCCCGTCACCGTGGGAACGAGCTCGGTCCCTGCGACGATGACCGGGGAAGGGGGAGGAAATTTTCGTATCACGCTTCCGAGGGGGGTGTCTGTATTCCGCGGCGACCTTGTGGAGATCCCCGCCTTCGCGCCGTCTTATGCGGGCGTCGTCGAGGCCGTTGAAGAGCGAGAGGGAGGGTCGCTCGAGGACCTTTTTGTGCAGTGGCCGTTCAATGTGAACGAACTTCGCTTTATCTACGTGGTCCTTTCCGAACGGTCGAGCGAGTAATAACATCCATGCGCCTACTGTTGAACATTGTCGTATTGGCGAGCGCACTTTTTTTGCCGTTTGTCGTGACCCTTCTGCTTTTGGCTTTCGGCGCGCTCTACTTTCCGCGCTATGTTGAATCTGTCGCTTTCGCACTCCTCTTAGAGCTCTTGTATCGGGGCGGGGAAGACGGTGTGTGGAGCGCCGCCGGATTGCTTACGCTCACTGTGTTCGCCGCCTTTATCGCCGTTGAGACATTGAGGATGTTTATCCGCACACAACCGAGATGACCCGCCGTCCTCGGAAGAATGCGAATAGCGACATCGCCCCCGATGAGATATTTCTCGACGCTCGGAACATACCCGAGTTCGACGTTCAGCAATTCGAGGGACGCATGGAGGCGCCGATCGAACGCCGCACTATTTTTCTCGTTGCGCTGGTTTTTACCTTTGTCGGCGTGATATTTCTCGGGCGAGCTTTCGTGCTTCAGCTTGTCGAAGGCGAGGTTTATGCCGGGAAAAGCGCGGAGAACCGTCTGGAACACCAACTGCTTTTTCCGGAGCGCGGGATCATTCTAGACCGCAACGGCGTAGAGCTCGCGTGGAACACACCGTCGCCCGAGGAGCTTGGCTACTCGCTTCGTTCCTACCGCACGCGGGAAGGTTTCGGGCATCTGCTGGGGTTTCTCCACTATCCGGCACGTGACCGTCACGGTGTCTATTATCGCAAGGACTACGAAGCGGGAGCCGGCGTCGAAGCATATTACAACGACCGCCTGAAGGGGAAGACGGGGCTTCGCATCATTGAGACCGACGCCTTGGGGAACGTGATGTCTTCGAACGTCATCGACCCGCCGCGCTCCGGCCTCGACCTGCGGCTTGCCGTCGACGCGCGGGTCGAGGAGAAGTTCTACGAGATCGTAGCGAGGGTCGCGCGGGACGAAGATTATCTCGGCGGCGCGGGCGCCATCATGGACATTGCAACCGGCGAGATGCTTGCGCTTGTTTCCTATCCCGAATACGACCCGAACGTGATGACCTCCGGAGACGATGCGGAGGCGATCGCGCAGTGGAATACGGACAAACGTACGCCGTTCTTGAACCGCGCGGTGTCGGGACTGTATACGCCGGGCTCTATCGTGAAGCCCATGTTTGCGGTCGGCGCCCTAAATGAGGGCATCGTCACGCCGAGTACGCTCATCGAAAGTAAGGGTTTTATTGCGATACCGCATCCGTATATTCCCGACGAAGAGACGCGGTTCAACGACTGGAAAGCGCACGGTTGGCTCGATATGCGCAGTGCCATCGCGCAGTCTTCGAACGTCTATTTCTATGAACTTGCGGGAGGATACAAAAGCCAGAAAGGACTTGGCATCGCGAAGCTCGAAACGTACGCGCGACTCTTCGGCTACGGTTCGTCGACGGGCATAGACCTCTATGGCGAACAATCGGGCATATTGCCTAACCCCGAATGGAAAGCGAAGAACTTTCCCGATGATCCGACATGGCGCATCGGTGATACGTATTTCACGGGAATCGGCCAATATGGCATGCAGGCGACCCTGCTTCAGGCATTGCGCGAGGCGGCAGTCATTGCGTCCAAGGGGGTTATCGTCACTCCGCATTTGGCGCTTGATGCCGCGACGACTTCAATGCGCATCCCTCTTCCCGAAGAATATTTTACCGTTGTCGGAGAAGGCATGAGGAGAGGGGCCGTCGAGGGTACCGCGAGCCTCCTCAACATTCCGGGAATAAAGATCGCTGCAAAAACGGGCACCGCCGAACTCGGCACCGCGAAGACCCGTGTCAACTCGTTGGTAATCGGATTCTTTCCGTACGACAAACCGCGCTATGCATTCGCGGTGGTCATGGACAAGGGCGTGCGGGGGAACACGACGAATGCAAGCTATGTCGCCCAGCAACTCTTCTGGTTCATGCTCGCTGAAACTCCGGAGTATTTACAACACTAGTCAGCGGGCGGCAGAAAAGAAAGGCTGATTTTACGGGTTGACGAGTGAAATAATTAGGCGTAAACTGCACACATGAAAAAGAAGACCGCAACAAAAAAGCAAGATTCTCACACGCAGGAGATTAAGCGCTATCTCGGCGTACTTTCCGAAGATTTTCAGGGGCGGGTTTCGGGAATAGCGGAACAATTCGGCGGGTTAAATAGAAAATTGGATGACCATACTGACAGCATCGCTAACATTACAAAAAAACTCGACACGCACACGCAAATGATCGGGCAACTGATGATTGATGTCCAAGAAATCAAGAATGAAAAAGTTGGCCGAAGCGAATTTGCGCGGCTTGAGAAGCGTGTTGTACGGATAGAAAATACCCTCCACGGAGTGAGGGGAAAGTAGTTGCCGCTCGGCATTGCCGCCACCCTCGAACCATGCTATAGTGCCCAATCATGGCCAACACATCTAAAGAGTATTTGAGCAAGGAGAAATGCGACGAATTAACAAAAGAGTTGGAGTTCCTCACCCGCGTAAAGCGCAAAGAGATCGCCGAGGCGCTGGAGGCGGCGAAGGCGCTCGGGGATATCTCGGAGAACGCGGAATATCATTCGGCGCGTGAAGCGCAGGCAGATGTCGAGGATCGCATCAGGGTTCTCGATGAAATGCTCAAGAATGTCGTCATCGTCGGCGGGAAGCACAAGACCGACACGGTCGGCATCGGTTCGGTCGTCACGGTGAAGCGGGGGAGTGATACGAAAACCTACACCATCGTCGGATCGGAGGAAGCCGACATCGCAAAAGGAAAGCTTTCCAACAAGTCGCCGCTCGGCGACGCGATGATGGGAAAAGGGAAGGGGGACCAGTTCACCTGTTCGTCGCCCTCGGGCGATTCGGCCTGCGAGATCTTGGATATTAAGTAACTTCACTACGAAAACAGAATGGCTGGCATCGAGGAGTTGAGAGCCGAGCGTCTGAAGAAACTCGCTTTGCTCCGCGAGAAGGGGGGCGACCCGTACCCGAGCAAAGTGGCGCGGGATCTTTCGCTTGCGGAGCTTCGCGCGCGGTTCACCGGTCTCGCTGAAGAAAAGAAGAAGCTGGCGATCGCCGGCCGCATCATGGCCATTCGCGGGCAAGGTGCAATCCAGTTCGTCGTACTCAATGACGGAACGGCCATGCTCCAAGTCGTATTCAAAAAGGATGTGCTCGGTGATGCCGACATGGCGCTCTTCGAAGCCGCGGTCGATGTCGGCGATTTCATCGGTTGTTACGGCGAACTCTTTCGTACCCAGCGCGGCGAAGAGAGCCTTCTGGCGGGAGCATGGACCATGGCGGCGAAGTCGCTCCTTCCGCTTCCCGAGAAATGGCACGGACTCCAAGACCCCGAAGAGAAGTTGCGTTTGCGTTATGTCGACCTCATGCTCGACGCGGAACTTCGCGATCTTTTTGTGAAAAGAGCGAAATTCTGGAACACCATCCGCACGTTCCTTGTCGCTGAAGGTTTCCTTGAGGTGGAAACGCCGGTCTTGGAGAAGACGACGGGTGGTGCCGATGCGCGGCCTTTCAAGACGCATCACCATGCGCTCGACCTCGATATGTACCTCCGCATCTCGGCGGGGGAGTTGTGGCAGAAGCGCCTGTTGGTCGCCGGATTCGACAAAGTGTTCGAGATTGGCCGCATCTTCCGAAATGAAGGCATGAGCCACGAACACGCGCAGGATTATACGCAGATGGAATTTTATTGGGCGTACGCGAATTACGAGGACGGCATGAAGCTGGTCGAGCGGCTCTATAAGCATTTGGCGGAAACGGTCTTTGGCACGCTCGAGTTCACGGTCGGGGAGCACACCGTCGACTTCGGGAAGCCGTGGGAGCGCTACGACTACGCCGCAACGATTAAAAAGTGCACCGACATCGATATCGCGACGGCGGACCTCGCAACTATCGAGGCGGCGCTCAAGCGACTGAAGGTGGTCTACGACAAGAAGGGGTGGAATCGCATCCGTGCTATCGACGCGCTCTGGAAACACAGCCGCAAGCAATTAAGCGGTCCGGGCTTTCTGGTGAATGTTCCCGTCGAAATGTCTCCGCTCGCAAAACTGGGTCAAGGAGGGAAGACCGTCGAGCAATTCCAGCCGATCATCGCGGGAAGCGAGGTCGGGAAAGGTTACAGCGAATTGAACGACCCTGTTGATCAAGCCGCACGGTTCGCCGAACAGCAGAAACTCCGCGACCAGGGAGACGAAGAGGCGCAGATGTTCGACCGCGACTTTGTCGAGGCGCTAGAGCATGGGATGCCCCCCGCCTGCGGTTTCGGCGTCTCCGAGCGCCTTTTCGCCTTCCTTGCCAACCGCTCTGTCCGCGAGGCACAGCTCTTCCCACTTTTAAGACCAAAGGCGTAGGGGGTCGCCCCCACCACTCGGCTTTTGCCCGTTTTGCGGGCTTTTTTGTTGTTTGGGGGAGCATCCCAAGGTGGAACTCTGATTCCGCCTCGAACGAACGCCCCGTATTTTTGACCCTTCAAGGTCAGTCCTCTGGTTCTTGGAGATGGCTCTCCTTGAAGGGTCGCCTCGGGCGACCATTGGAGGGGGGTGCCTGCCCCGTACTCGGCTTGCCCGTAGTACAGGGTGTGGATAACCCGGTGGTTGGTAAGTGGGAGACAAGTGGGATATAATGGTATGCATGTGGGAAAAAGTGGGAAATACTTCTCCTCGAAATTTCTGCGCGCTACGAGGAGAGTTGGAGAAAAATTGAGATTGGCGCGTTCAAAAGAGTGAGTGCGCCAGACTCAGGGCTTCTCGAAACGGTAACGAGTCCTGATCAACATCATGTTCATCGGCGAATACATTCACTCGGTCGACGATAAAAAGCGTCTTTCCGTTCCCGTGAGATTCCGCAAGGAACTCGGAAGAAAAGGGGTCATCACCCTCGGGCTCAATAAGTGCCTCTCGCTCTATCCGACGAAAGCATGGGCGATGTTCGCACAGAAACTCTCGAAGCTCTCCGTCGGCAAATCCGAAGACCGCGGTTTCTCACGCGCGATGCTCTCGGGTGCATTTGAGGTGGAGATCGACGCCATCGGGCGCATTCTCATTCCCGACACGCTCAAAGCGTACGCGGGACTCAAAGAACGCGTCGTATTGACCGGAGCATATGACCGCGTCGAGATCTGGGACGAGAACGCATGGCAGTCGTACAAGGGAGAGATGATCGCACAGGCGGACCGTATGGCCGAGCAGTTAGGAGAGCGCGGTGTACTTTAGCCGGTCATCGGTCACTAGTTGTCAGTAAACACAAGATCATATGAAACACCGAGAACATAACAAACAGGCACCAGTGCGCAAAGCCGAGCGGTCTCCGATCTCAAGGAATGTGCCGACACCCTTCTTTCCCAAAGCATTTGACGGTTTTGTGTATGTTGAAAGACGTGCGCCGAAGCCGAGGCAGGGCATGAGTCAGTAAGTAGTAGGCAGTTGTCAGTTTTCAGATAAATTCAAAAAACTCAAAATCGGTCGCTCGTCACTTGTTAAAAAAAAGATTGTAACCAGTGACGAACGACAGATGCACGTCGTTCGAAATTATCCAGACTAAATCATTGCTCGTTTCTGGCAACTGAAAACTAGTGACTAGCAACTGAATTAGCATGGCCCATTGGAGTGTTCTTTTACATGAGATCATCGAATACCTAAGGCCGGAAGCCGGAGATGTTTTCGTCGACGCGACGTTCGGAGGCGGAGGGCACAGTCGTGCACTCGCCGAAGTCGTCGGGAAGAAGGGGCGCCTCATTGCCTTCGACCGCGACGCGTCGGTTTTTTCCGAAGCGACGGTGAGAGAGTTGGGGAAGCGAACGCGCTTCACTCCTCTTAACCTCAACTTCAGAGATGTCGGCGAAGGACTAGAGAGGCTCCGGATCAAAGAGATCGATGGCGCAGTGTTCGATCTCGGACTCTCGAGCACACAGCTTGAGGAGTCGGGGAGAGGATTCTCGTTTCAGCGCGACGAGCCCCTACAGATGACGTTCAAAAAAGATCCCGAAGAGGGGGATGTCACGGCCGAGATCATCGTCAATCGCTGGGAGGAGGAGAACATCGCGTCGGTCTTGGCGGGATTCGGTGAAGAGCGCTTTGCGCGCTTGATCGCCAAAAACATCGTCACCGCGAGGAAGTCGGGTCCGATCCGCTCGACCGGAGAACTTGTGGAGGTTATCCACCAAGCTATACCACTCCGATATCAACATGGACGGACCCACTTTGCCACGCGAACGTTCCAAGCGCTTCGCATGGCAGTAAACGATGAATTGGGTGCGATTGACGGCGGCGTGAGGGGGATCGTCCCTCTCCTTGCCCCCGGCGCTCGTATCGCGGTCATCTCGTTCCACAGCGTTGAGGACCGTCTCGTGAAAAGACTGTTCCGCGAACTCGCCCGGAAGGACCACGTCGTCCGAGAGGTCACCAAGAAACCCCTGACACCGAGTGCGGCCGAGTTACGAGAGAATCCGCGTGCCCGAAGTGCGAAATTGCGTGTCGTGGAAAAATTGCAACCCGCATCATGATAAAACTTTTCATCAAATATATCCGAATGAATCTGTTCAAGCGTCCGAGGTCGCGGACGCGTCTTTTCCTTGTCCGCGAGCGGATCGGCCTTATTGCCTGACTTTTTATGACCAACATCGTTGTTGCAAAATTCGAAGAATACGACCGGAAGATCTTTTGGGTTGTCGCTTGTCTCGGCGCGACCGCCCTTTTTGCATACGTCTATTTCATCGGCATTTCCGTCTTTGCGGTAGTGGGGCGGAAAGAGGCAGAATTCAAAGCAGGCCGCACGAGCGCCGCGGTCGCGGAGCTCGAATCAGCGTACGCGGTCCTTGACGGAAGTATCGACCCGAAAATGGCGGAAGCGAGCGGATTTCTTCCCGTTTCCGACCCGCGCTATATCAGCCGCGAAAACGCCGACGCCGTCGTTGCCCTCGGAAACGGTCCAAGCGACCGCTAGCATATGCCGAAAGACGCGCGTACACGCCTACGTTTCATCGCAGGGATCGTGCTCTTGGTCGGCGCGGTCTTTACGTGGCGCCTCTACGACCTCCAGATCCGCCGCTCGGAAGAATTCCTCGAAGAGGCGAAGAAACAATATGTTGCGACCGTTCCCAATATTTATAGGCGGGGGAGCATCTATTTCGAAGAGAAAAGCGGCAAGTTGACCGCGGGCGCAACGGTGAACGAAGGGTATCTCGTTTCTATCGATCCGGGAGCTTTGGAGGATAAAGAAGAGGCGTATGAAGCGATAGCGACGATCATCACGCTCGACCGCGACGAATTCATGGAAAAAGCGGGAAAGACGGACGATCCCTACGAAGAGATCGCATGGCGGGTCCCCGAAGTGAAGGCGCTTGCGGTAAAGAAGCTCGGACTGCCGGGGCTCCATATTTTTCGCGAGGCGTGGCGCTATTATCCGGGCGGCTCGCTTGCGGCGCACGTTTTGGGATTTGTCGGCTGGGAAGGTGACCGTTTGACGGGACGCTACGGACTCGAATCGTACTACAACGACACCCTTCTTCGGCAGGACGATAACTTGTATGTGAACTTCTTCGCGGAACTCTTTACGAATTTAAGCGACACGATATTCGACCGAAGCGCGATCGAGGACGGCGATCTCGTCCTCACGATCGAGCCCTCGGTTGAGAGTTATCTTGAGAAGGAGCTCGCCGGCGTCATGGAGATGTGGAACTCCGATCAGGCGGGAGGTATCATCATGGACCCCAAAACGGGGGCGATCTATGCGATGGCGGTCAACCCGTCGTTTGACCTCAATCAGTACAACAAGGTCGACGGCCCGCGTATCTATGCCAATCCGCTTGTGGAGGACGTGCGCGAGATGGGCTCTATCATGAAACCCATCACCATGGCCGCGGGCCTCGACGCCGGTGTGGTCACTGCCGATACGACCTACAACGATACGGGGTCCGTGACATTGAACGGGAGAACTTTCAGCAACTTTGACGGCCGCGGAAGAGGAAAGGGAACGACGATGCAGAAGGTCATGAACGACTCGCTCAACACCGGCGCCGCATTCGTTGAAGGCCGGCTTGGCAATGAACGTTTTGCGGAATATATGCAGGAGAAGTTCCGCCTGGGCGAAGAGACGGGGATCGACCTTCCGGGCGAACGGCAGGGGCTCATGACGAACTTGACCTCAAAACGCGACATCGAATATGCGACCGCCTCGTTCGGTCAGGGGATCGCGGTTACCCCGATCAATATGTGCACAGCGCTTGCGGCGCTTGCGAACGGCGGTATGACGGTGACACCGCACGTGGTCGCTGAGATCCGATACGAGTCGGGGAAGGTGAAAAAGGTGTCGCAGACGCCGCCCGAACGGATTCTGAAGCAGGAGACCGCCGACGAGATTACGCGCATGTTGGTTACGGTCGTCGACAAAGCGCTCCTCGGCGGCTCCGTTGCGATACCCGAATACTCGATCGCCGCAAAGACAGGCACCGCGCAACTTGCGCGTCCACGCGAGCTGGGAGGCGGATACTATGACGACCGTTTCCTCCATACCTTCTTCGGATATTTTCCCGCCTACGATCCGAAATTCATCATCTTTCTGTATACCTATTACCCAAAGAACGGCGCGACCTTCGCATCGCATACGCTTACCATGCCTTTCGTCCGTACCGCGAAATTTCTGCTCAACTACTACAATGTCCCTCCCGACCGCGATCTGAATGCGGTGAAGTCGGTGACGCTCCTTCGGTAAGATACTTGAACGAAAAATACAAGGTCGGACCTTGAGGAGTTGATTCTTAAGGTCCGACCTTGTATTTTTGTCCTGTCGGCGGGCAACCTTAACGGCTGAACAAAGGTATACTAAAGGTATGCGGCAATTTTTTAAACACATCGTTGTATACCTGCTCACACTGGAGGCGCGATGCATGCTCCGGAAGCACAAACCGTTCGTCATTGCGGTGACGGGGAGCGTCGGGAAGACGACTGCAAAAGACGCAATTTTTCACGTACTGAAAGATACCGCCTCGGTGCGCAAAAGTGAGAAAAGTTTCAACAGCGAGATTGGTATCCCGCTCACTATTTTAGGACTGCCGAACGCATGGCACAGTCTTTTTGGGTGGGCGGCGAATCTTTTTGTCGGATTTTGGCGTCTCATCGCGATGCGCGACTATCCGAAGACGCTCGTCCTTGAGGTCGGCGCGGACCATCCGGGCGACATCACGCGCCTTATGCGGTGGCTTCACCCCGACGTCGCCGTTATCACGCGGTTGCCGGAAACCCCCGTACACGTGGAGTTCTTTGCATCGCCGGAGGAAGTAAGAAAGGAGAAAGCAGAATTGCTCCGTGGATTGAAGAAAGACGGAATATTCATCGGATGCGCGGACGACACGAGCGTCGTGGAACTTACGGCGGAGACCAAGGCGCGGACGCTCCTCTTCGGTCTACATTCCGAGGCGGCCGTTCGTGCAGAAAAAGTGCTGACGGTCTACGACGGGCCGGCGGAGGGGAAGGTACCTACGGGCACTTCCTTCTCGGTCTTTTATTCGGGAGAAACAAAGCCGGTCTTCCTGCGCGGGGTACTTGGCACGCCGTCGGTGATGGCGGCACTTGCGGCACTTGCGGTGGGGATCGCAAGGGGAGAGTCCTTGGAGCGGATGGCGAAGACGCTCGAAACGTTCGCAACGCCGCCCGGACGCATGCGGATCATTCCGGGGAAAAACGGCGCGACAATCATCGACGACAGTTATAATTCCTCGCCTATCGCCGCGGAAGAAGCGCTCAAGACTCTGCGCACGGTCGAAGGCAAGAGGAGGGTCGCTCTCATGGGAGACATGCTCGAGCTCGGAGCGTTCGCAGAAGAGGAGCACAAGAAGGTCGGTGCCGCCGCGGCGTTCGTGGATGTTCTCGTCACGGTGGGAAAACGCGCACGATGGATAGCGGAAGGTGCGCGCAAAGCGGGGTTTGCCGAAGGGAAAGTGAAAAGCTTCGATGACTCCGCCCTCGCGGGGGAGTGGGTTGCGAAAGAGATGCACAGGGGCGACAGCATTCTCGTAAAGGGCTCACAGGGCTCCGGCGAGAACTTGATCCGCACTGAACGCGCGGTGAAAATACTGATGGCGCACCCCGAAGACGCACCAAAGCTCTTAGTGCGTCAGGAGAGTGAGTGGCTGGCACAGTATCAATAAAAAAACCGCATACACAAAAGTGTAGCGGTGGTGATGATTCCCTAGTTCGTTCGAGGGCGGCTTTCATACCATGCACGGAAGCTCTCGAGGACATCGTCGAAAAGTTTCTCGGTGCCGCTTGCCGGAGTCCCCGGGAGTTTGTTTCCGCCCATCATCACAGCGATGGTGAAGATCTTCATGGCGCAGAGCTTGTCGTTTTCAGAGAGATGGAGCCATGATTCGGCGATGGCTAAGGAAGCAGAGTTGTTGCGGAGCGCTTTGCCCGGCATAGGTTCTTTGCCCAAAACCATTGCAGCGCTTTGTTCGAGATAGTGAGGGAACTCCGTCAGGAAATTCACGGGATTGTCGACATACCGAAGCCACTCACTCACTTCTCGCAGTGTCTTGATGTCATTCGCGACCCGCGGGACCTTCGCTTCAGTCGATTGCGCGAGCATTGTTCCTCCTGCTACTGTTTATGTGCCTATCTTGAAATTACACGAAAAACAAGATTTGTCAAACATTTCTGGACAAGACGTCCCAAATTCGTTACTCTGTGGGAGTTCGGAAAGGATTTTGGCTAATCCCGCATTACGGGACGCCCGAACAAATTGTTCTATAATTTGTTTTAGGGCCCTATCGTCTAACGGTTAGGACGAAGCCTTCTCAAGGCTTAAATCAGAGTTCGATTCTCTGTAGGGTCACTCGCAGAAAAATGAGCCTTCTCGCAAAGAGGAGGCCATTTTTCTTGAGTGACCCTAAGTGAGCAAACTGCTTTGCTCACGCCAGAGAATCGAAGCCTTTTTCCTTATTTATGAGAGATTCATATCTCGAGTAAATGGAAAATGGGCACTGCTCCTGTAAGGAGAGATTCTCTGTAGGGTCACCAATATAAGAAATTCACCCGTCTCTCGCCGTTTGGTAAAGCATAAATAAGGGAGTAGAATGGGGTGAAGAGAGGGCCTCGAGTCCCCGAATCCCGAGATTGCGCGGTTCGGGAGCGCCTGTTATTCATGCTCGTAAGTCCCTACTCATAAATGCGTTCTAAGAATACGGAGCGAATGAAAGAGCGATCGCCCGATCGCGGCTTTACCCTCGTCGAGCTGATTGTCGTCATTGCGATTATCTCGCTTTTAAGCGCGGTCGTTTTTGCGAGTATCGGCATCGCGCGGACGAAAGCCCGCGACGCACAGCGTGTCGTCAATTTGAACCAAATCGCGAACGCCGTCGCCATGTACCAGAACGATAGCGGGGGAGTCCCGCCCGGAGAGGATGGTGTCGAATACGTGAACGGCAACCCGGAGTGGATCCCCGGTCTTGTGCCCAAGTACATCTCCTCGGTACCTTCCGACCCTATTGATAGCGCGGATCACAAATTTCACTATTCCCGCCAAGGGAATGACTACGAGGTCATCTCGTTCCTTGAGCGTGAGGGCAACGACGCCGCCTGCGGTGACGGCGGTTCTTCGTGTCAATATTATGAAAAAGCGTCGGGGGCTTTCCTTGCTATCGCGAATCCCGGAGCCTCCGGCTGGCATTTTTCTTCTACGACCGAGGTTGTGACCCTTCCGCCGCCCTCCGCCACCACCACACCGCCCTCGGCGACGACGACAGTGGACACGATACCTCCGTCTACACCGACCAATTTTAACGCAACCGCCGTTTCGACCAGCACGATAAATCTTTCATGGCTCGGATCCACCGATTCTGGTTCTGCAAATATTTCGGCATCCGGATACAAAGTATATCGAGGCGCGATGGTGGTGGCCAATGTTACTTCGTCGCCCACCCTTTCCAGTGTGAACACCATTAGTTTCACCGCTTCAGAAAGTTTTCTTTGGCCTGCTACGAGTTACACCTACTTTATTGTCGCATATGATACGGCGGGAAATACTTCCGACCCGTCGCTGAACGCGAGTGCGACGACGGAGACCTCGCCTCCCGCAGTGAATTTACCCGCTCCGACGAGTCTCCGTCCGGGGTTTGGTATCTACGGCGGTGTAAACAACTGGGTGAAGACTTCCGAGAATCTGGCGTTTAGTTTTGACGCAGGTAGTCTCTCCGGCGTGAGCGCATTCCGCCTTTATCAAAAAAAGCCGCAGGACGCGACGTTTGGTCTCGTCGCAGAGTTCAGTAGTCCGTCCGCGCTTACTCCCTGTTCTGCCAAAAGAACATACGGGACGTGGAGTCTCGCGCCGACAAACGGACCAAGTTGTCCGGGTTCCGCGTGGTATATAAGCCGCACCGGTTCACAGCCCGTTTCCGGCTATGCCGTCGGCGATTACCTGTACTATGTTGTGGCAGTTGATGCTTCCGGAAAAGAGGGACTGGTTTCCGCTACCGTGAAGGCGACTTTTCTTGAGCCGTTCACCATTCAAAGTCCCACCATGGCCGAATCTCCCGTTTCGCTCACACCGACCTTTGTCTGGCCGGTGGTCAGCGGTTGGCCTCGGACGCCCTCCTATTGGAT
>MHLS01000030.1:47900-51499 GCA_001819095.1 Candidatus Lloydbacteria bacterium RIFCSPLOWO2_02_FULL_54_12 | reverse complement strand
CCGTCTACGGCTCCGTCGGTTCCAAGGTGTACGACGGTCCGGCGCTCGATCCCAACAAAGAATACACGGTCTGGATATACGGCCATTCGCATAACACCAATCAGAGCGAAGATCAGTCCTCATTTGCTTCAGGAACGCAAACCTTCAGAGTTTCCGCGACGTCACCATAGACCAGAGGTTGAGCAGGCGGGCGTCAGATGTACTCCTAGTGTTTTTTTCATATGTCGATCAAACGCGTCGTACCGTCATCTCCCCGTGGCGCGGGAAGAAATCGAATGGCGCCTCCTGCAATTTATGTTATACTCCTCGTGATAATTATTATTCATTTTAGTCATAAACTTATGGCAAAACGTGTCTCTGCGGACTGTAGAAAGTATCCGTCGAAGAAGAAGTGTACGTTGACCGTCAGCGGTTCTATGGCGGAGGTATTCCCCGTCGCCCTCTATCATGCCTGCAAAAGTCACGGGCACAAAAACACCCCCGCATTCCGCAAGGACCTCAAGAAGTTCATCAAATAATTTGCAAAACAGGCCGGAAATTCCTTCCGGCCTGTTTTGTTTTTGACAAAATCTCGATCCGGTCGGCTCAACGGCACTTGACATAATTTTATAATAGTGTTAGCATTCTAAGACCTTGTTGTTGTTGCCGTACATTTTCAACTTTTTGGAGGTTCATCATGGAGAGGATCGCGTACTACGCCCTCTTTTGGGCGTTGTTTGCACTCGGCCTCTTCTGGTGGCCGAAGCAAAGTGAGAAGACTGACGTCGCCGAATCGAAGAAGGCGGTGACGGTACTTGTCGAAGCCAAGACGGTGCATGTGACCCGCAAGCTTTCGAAAGGAGAGTTCGAGCTTCTCCTCGAGAAAAGTCCTTGGCCGAAGCATTTGCACGCGGCGGTAAAACGGGTCGCCTTCTGCGAGTCGAGCTGGATCCCGACGGCGAAAGGCCCGACGGATGACCACGGCCTCTTACAGATACGGCTCAAGGATCACGCCGAAAAAGTGGGGAGGGCGGCGGATCTCTACGACCCGCTTACCAACCTCTCTATTGCGCACCAGATCTACAGCGACGCCGAGCGCGGAAAGTTTAAGCACAGTTTCGCGCCGTGGTATATGTCGAACAAGTGTCACGGGCTTGTGCCGGCGAAGGTCGCGGCGCACATCAAGAAGTGGAGAACAAAAAAAGTGATGCTTGCAAAAGCACAGTAACACCGACCGGCCCCCATGGGCCGGTTTCTTTTATATCAAAACCCCGCCTTTTGGGGCGGGTGGTTGTGTTCTCCAGACGATCAGCGTTTGAGCCAGAAGATGTACGTCGAGTAGTAGGTGCGGTAGTCCATGGCCACCACGCGGAGTTTCGGAGCTTGCGGGAAGTACCAGCGCCAGAAGTCGTCCAGAGTCACCTGGTCTTTTGCGCTTCTGCATTGCGTGACCACATTGTCCCTCTTGTCGATGCACACCATCATGTGCCCATCCGCTCGGTATGCGATGCTACCGGTGTGGATGGTAAATATGAGGTCCGAAGCGTACGCCGCCCCGCGGTCTCCGCCGTCGTTGTTGCTTGAGCCGCCCGCATTGGCGACGCCGACACATGCGAATACGACCGCAAGGACAGAGAGCGAAAGAACTTTCTTCAACATTTGGTCTCCTTGAGTTGTTCAACCAAGGTGGACAGTAGCACGCAGTCATGAGTTCGTCAATGCTTATCGAGGTTTCACGGCATCGTTATCACAAGGCATCTTCTTTGTCGCGCGGAAGTCGCAGAGCTCTTTGAGCCTTTGGTCGCGTCCGCTTCCGCCGCGATAGTAATCGTAGCGAAGCGGGTTTTTCTTGTAGTAGTCCTGATGATATTCCTCGGCGATCCAAAATCGTGTCAGCGGGAGAAGGGAAGTCACGATAGGTTTTTCGTACGCGCCGGTCTTGGTCAGTTCTTTGACGACATCTTCCGCTATGGCGTGTTCTTCGGCGCTTTGATAAAAGATCGCCGAGGTATAACTTTCCCCGCGGTCGACGAATTGCCCGCCGGCATCGGTCGGGTCGATATGCGCGAAGAAGTATTCGGCGAGCGTACGGTAGGTCACTTTGTTCGGGTCGTAACGCACCTCAACTGTCTCGCGGTGGCCGGTTGTTTCCTTCACGACCTCGGGATATGTCGGGTTCTCCAAGTGTCCGCCAGCGTAGCCGGAGACCGCCTCAATGACTCCGGCGAGCTTTTCGAAGTCTGCCTCGGTGCACCAGAAACAGCCGCCCGCGAAGTAGGCGAGAGCAATACCTGTTTCTGCGGGCGCAACGACGGCTTTCTCGTCGTAACGATGCTCCCTCCAGTAGAATATTCCGCCGATCACGGCAAGAAGAATAAGAAAGAGTACGACGGAGAACGGACGGAATCTCATTGTGTGCCCATTATAACCCAAAAGAAAACCCCCGCAGGTGGGCGGAGGCGCGGCAAGATCACCGATCGTTGCTTTGCTTCTTGTCGACGGTGGTCCGATGAGACCAAGGTCTCACGAGGACGAGCGCCAAGACGACGACGGCAAGAATGAAGAGGAGTATGTCGCTTATGCCGATCCGGTATTCGAATATCTCATAGAGGACGAATGCGCCGAACATCTCGACTCCGATGAGGAGAAAGACGGCGAACATTGCGGCAACGATAAGGAGAACAGGGAACATGGCCCGTGTTCCTTCCGGTAGAGAGCGTCCACGCTTGATTTTCCTCCCGCCCGCATCTCGTGTCAACTGTGTTTCCTGAGTTGGTTGAGGAATGCGCCGTCGTAAGCTATACTCCGCTTATTATGGTCGGTCTCGCACTTACCCCAGAGCAATTCAAGGCGTTGCTCCGGATGATCTACGTCGCCAATACCGTCATCAACGGCCACCGCGAGAAGGGTTATCTCAAGGAGTATGACGACCTCGAACAATATATCTTTTCGCGCGCAGGAGCAGCCGGTTTTCCTGCCGCAACGTGGAGCCACAAAACCTCCGATATCGGATCGGAGAGTGCGGACGGTGACCTATCGGAGGTTTCCTCGCAGGAGGAAGAACACCACCACCCGTCTCGCATTTTCGAGAACGACCGCGAGTTGGTCGCGCTCATGGACGAGTACGACCGTGCTATGGTCACGGAATTTCTTGCGGAAACCCTTGCGGAACGCGACATCGAGCGCAAACATGGTCCCGCCGCGAAGACCCGCATGCCGGAGAAGGACTATGAGGAGTTGCTCGATTGCTATGCCGAAGCGTATGCGGAGGAGTTCCAGAAATTCGGATTCGGCCGCATGGTCGTGGTGAAAGAAACAGCGGAGGCGGAGAAAAAAGTCGGACGCATTGCAAAAGGTAGGAAACTTTCCTGAAAAAAAGCCCGAACCACAAGCGGGTTCGGGCTGTTACTTGCGGCGTTTCCACTCGAAGCGTATTCCGTCGCGCGCGAGTCGGAAGGGGATACGCAAGAGGACGGGAGGAATCATAAAAAGAAAAAGAGCTGCTCCGCCCCAACGCATGAGGTCGCCGATGCTCGCAAGGTGTAGCCCATCCTCCGGCAGGTCAAGAAACTTCGCCACTTTCTTGTAGACGGTCGCAACGGGCCGGAAAAGTTTTTTCT
>MHLS01000030.1:42372-47890 GCA_001819095.1 Candidatus Lloydbacteria bacterium RIFCSPLOWO2_02_FULL_54_12 | reverse complement strand
AGCTTTGTGTGTTCGTCCGCCGTTACATGCTTCGCGTCCCCGATATCTCCGACAACGGGCATCAAACCGTGGTTCGCCGCCATCACCAAGGCATTGCACGCGGTCCCTAATGCATGTGTTGCGACGCCGAGAATAAGCAAGAAAGCGAGGAACCAATCCAGGCGCTTGCTCCACTTTTTTGATGACATAGCGCCCCCCCAAGAATGAAAAGTTCATGAGCAAAAGCCCTTTTTTGACCGTAGCACAAGAAAAAAATCAGTCAAGTTTTTTTAAAATGTCGATGCGCAATGTTGCCCCTTGAGCAATCTCGTGTTAGTTTTTTTAGAGAGAACATGACCTTGAGGGAGGGCGCATGGAAGGAAGCAAGGCGAAGGTCGCGCTCTTTGACGATCTGGTGTTCCGTCTCTTTGGGCGTCTGATCGCACGGCAATTCGTCGTGTTCGGAGGCGTTCCCACCGTACTCGCGCGAGGAAGGGCTCTTCGTAAGAAAAGGATCACTCCGACCTACAATCGCATCGACGAGCACGTAAAGACGCGCAAGCGGGTCGACGAGGTGCTTTTGTCGTATCTCGAGATACTTGCGAATATGGATCAGGGTAGCCACGGTAATCTGGCAATCAAACCGTCGGCGTTCGGCATCGCATTCGGCCCGTTCTTTTTTGCCCGTACACTACATCGTCTGATCGACGCGGCGGCGGGGAAGAGGATCGAGATCGAGGTCGATGCGGAAGACCGCGAAACGCTCGTTTCAGTGCAGTCGGTACTCTCGGCGCTCCAAAAGAGGCTTCCCGACGGCGTTACACTGCGCCCCGCGTTTCAGATGCATCTCCCCGATCAACTGCGACGCGAACTCATCGAGGAATGCGGTATTCTCGATATGCCCGTGCGTATCGTCAAAGGCTCCGGACTGTACAATATCGGCGCTCCCGAACTCTCGAACGACGAAGTGCTTGCGCGCTACTACGATACGTTCCGAAGGCAGATTGCGCGGGGGGTGTATCCGGCGGCCGCAACGGTCCGCGACGCGAAACTGCTCCTCTCGATCGCAGAAATGACTCGTGCTGAACACGTCACCGCTGAGCAATTTTCCTTCCAGTTCCTCGATGGCCCGTTCGGCAGATCGCTCGCACGAACATACGCGGCAAAAGGGTATCGGGTCGGCTGTTATGTGACCTTCGTCGATCCCTCCGCGCCGGATGAGTGGAAAGGGTATGTGCAAAGGCGAATAGCGTTCGGACGAAAACTCCTCTTTGGAGGATAACTACGCATCGGTCTCGGTGCGTATTTTCTTTTCCAGCGAATCGTTTATAGTGAGCGTATGACAACAAACGCCGAACGACCCGTCCTCTTTCTCGATTTCGACCGAACGCTTTTCGATACCGCCCGATTACGGGACTGGCTCGGCGAGGACATCATGGGACGCATTCAGGCGATCGAGGATGGTGCGCTCGAATTTCCCGACCTTCCTTCCTTGCTCTATCCCGACACCGTTCCTTTTCTCGGAGAGGCGAAGAAGACGCACCGGCTCGTGCTACTGACAACGACTGCGCACCGGATTTTTCAGGAGAAAAAGGTCTATGGCTCAGGCATCGCTTCCCATTTGGACGATATTCTCATCGCCAAAAGTTCGGAGGGAAGTTCCGGAAAGGGTGTTGCGGCGAAGGAGTATCTTGGTCGAGAAGTCCGCACCGGCGACGGCCACCTCTTTGTCGACGACCTTCCGGAGAATATATCGGAGATGAAGATGTTCGTTCCCGAGATCCGGTCAATCCAGATAGAGCGAGATCCCTCTCGGGCGGACGAGTTGCTCGCGGAGACTTTGCTTCCACCGGACGCCAAGGTGACCCATCTCTTCGCGTTGTTGCCGCTCCTCTCGGCCGCACCTGCCACCTCACCGAAAGGCGAAGCGTTATAGCCAGTATAACCTTTTCACGAACATGACCAAGAAAGACAGGATACGGAACGAGAAACAGCTCAAAAAAGCGTTTGCGCGCGCGTCGATGCACAAGTGGGGCGACGAATTCAAGGGCTCCGACTCGTGGCACATTTTCAAGGTCATGGCGGAGTTCGTCGAAGGTTTCGAGCGGTTGAACAAGATAGGACCCTGTGTTTCCATTTTCGGATCCGCGCGCACAAAACCCGGACATCGCCACTATAAACTCGGTGAAGAAATAGCATACCGGCTGACCAAGAGTGGGTACGGCATCATCTCCGGCGGTGGCTTGGGCATCATGGAGGCGGCAAACAGGGGTGCACAGCGCGCGGGAGGGAAGTCGGTTGGGCTCAATATCATGCTCCCGTTTGAGCAAAAAGCGAATGCGTTCATCGACTTTGACAAACTGCTCAATTTTAAATATTTCTTCGTGCGCAAGGTCATGTTCGTTCGCTACGCGCAAGGGTTCATCGTGCTTCCCGGCGGTTTCGGAACGCTTGATGAGCTTATGGAGGCGTTGACGCTGATCCAGACGGAGAAGATCGCGCGGTTTCCCATCGTCCTTGTGGATCGTGCATACTGGTCAGGACTCCTTGAGTGGTGGAAGAAGACCATACTCCCCGAGGGGAATATCGACAAGAGCGATTTCGAGTTCTTCCACGTCGTTGACACGCCCGCCGAAGCGGTAGCGATCATCAACAAGTTCTATAAGAAGTATCTTTTGAAGCCGAATTTCTAAAGTAGTATAGAAAAAACGCCCCGTACGATCGGGACGTTTTGTTGTGCTTAGGCCACGTCCATAAGTGAGTTCTACAAATATGGACATGGCACAAAGGGCCGTAACCACAAATAACGAGGACGTTATTTGTGGACGAGCCCTTAGCGCGCGCAGGAAAGGAACTCTTTCCACGTTAAGCCGACGATGTTTGCGATGGCGCCTTCAGCTTGGGGGCGCTCCGTTTCCCATGCATAGCGCATCCAGGTTCCGTCGGTCCGCTTGACGTATGCGTTTCCACCGAAACGTTCACCGGTCTCGCGGTTGACGCCAACCATCAACTGGTGCACATTCTCGCTGTTCTTGGTCATGAGAAAAAAGCGACTGAGCTTCGAGCCATCGGTTCGCCCGTACACCTGCATCGCGACCACGACGCCGTCCGGCTTGGTACAACTTCTGTCCGCGACCTTTTCCCATGCGGTCGCAAGGTCGCTCGGAAGCGTGGGTGCCGGCACCGGTGTCGCGGCAGATGCGACAAAAGCGGCTCCGGCAAGTAAAGCGGCAAACAAGGTGCGTTTCATTGGTGAGCTCCTTTGTGTAGTTGCTCGTTCACTTTGTTCCATTTTTCAAACTACTGCCGCCGTATTTGGGTGTCAATCCTCTCGTGCGACCGTAAAATTTTACACAATATTATTTTGTCGCATGCAAGAAAAGGCGTGCGGCCGCAAAGGACCCGCAAACGGGATCGCCGGCCGGAAATCTCGGAACGTTAGCGGTGATACTTCTTGATGAGAGTGGCGAGTTCTTTGATATGCCGCTCCTTGTCCTTCTCCATTCTCTTCCAGAACGCGACCGCGTCGGCATGCCCTTTGGCTTCTTTGATGTAATTGCGTTTGATGCGCCAGAGTCCCTTGTGCTCCTGCACGTACTGCTTCATGAGATTATAAGCGTGATTTCCCTGCATGGTGAAAATATAAAAAATAATATCTTAAGTATAGCATTGCGTAGACGCCGCGTCTTAGTAGACGATTACGCGGCGTGACCTCGGGAGGTCAAAAAAGTAGCGCACCCAGGGGTGCGCTATGGTGAAACTGCTAGAGGTCGAGTTCTTTTTGCCGGCTTTCCTTTTCGGCGAAGCGCACCTTGGCGACCCTCATGCCGACGGACTGGAGGACCTTTTCGACCTTCCTCGAACGGTCGAAGGTACTGCGGCTTCCGAAGCTCTTCACCTTGTTGGTGACGACACGGAAGTAGAGCTCGGCTCCGGGGATCTCGACCACGAGTGTGTCCTCCGGCGTGAAGAAGGAATGCGTCGCGTACTTCACTCCGAGAAAAAGCACCTCGGCTTTTTTGCTCTGCGGATCGAATGCGGGCTTTTTCGGCGCTTCCGCCTTCTTCCCGGACGACGCACGCGGCCGAGCGCTCAATATCTTTCCGATCGCGGAGTTGTACTCGCCCCAGAGTTCGCCGCGAATGTCGCGGCTTCGGTAAAGGGCCGAAGAGAGTTCGCGGAACGACCGCTGGTTTTTCTTTGGCCGTGCACGCTCCTTTTTGAGGAGCAGGCTCAATTCTTCCGCAAGCGCATGCGGGTCGACATCGAACTTTTTGACCACCGGACACCCCCCATGTAAGGAACAACGATGGGGCAATTGTACCACAATCAAAACATTCACGCAAGTACCTCTTCGACGACCGCTTTGACGTCTCCACCGTCGGCCGCCCCTTTGCATTCCTTCATGACGGCGCCGATCAGTTTTCCCAGCCCGCTTTTGTCGGCGACCCCGAGCTCGGCTTTTTTCGCGAGCGCAATCACTTTGATCTCTTCGCGCGGCATCGCTTTCGGAAGGAATTTGTCGATGATAAGCAGTTCCTTTTCTTCTTTTTCGGCCAATTCGGGTCGTCCACCGGCGGTGAATTGCTGGGCGGAGTCTTTGCGCTGTTTTACGAGTCTCTTTAAAACGGTGAGTACATCCTCGTCACCGAGCTCTTCCTGGGGTTTTCTCCGCTTCGTCAGTAGTTCGTTGGTGAATGCGGCGAGCATTCCGCGCAGTACTTCAAGCCGGAGTGCCTCGCGTTTGCGCATCGCGTCCTTCATTTGTTCACGCACGGTTTGTTGGATTGTCATATCTTGAAGAGGTTAGTGAATAGTGGAAAAATATGCTGACAGTATAACGTATCGAAGGCAGGGGATTTTATTGACAAAAAGTATAATTTGTGATAATCTTTCCGGTGGACAGTTTGTCGGTATCGGCCTATTTCATTCAACATCAGCAACACCAACACGAAGGAGTCTATCCATGCTCACCAGTCGTCGGAGGACGCTTCTCCAGCGCATGGAGAACATTGTCATTCGTCGTTTAACGTTCGAAGTCAGGCGCTTGAAAGCCAAATGTCGCCTACTCGAGCAGAATCAAAGGTCTCCGCATGACCCGCGGACCGGAGCGCTCACCTCGGAGTATTTCAGCGAAGTGGTCGGAAAGCTCCTCCACAACCGCCACCGTCGTGCCAGCGAGAAGGATGACCCGATCGCGCTCGTGATGGTCGACCTCGACCTCTTGAAGCCGGTCAACGACAAGTACGGACATCCGGCAGGCGACGAAGTACTTCGGTCGTTCAGTGAAGTTGCGCAAAAACAACTGCGCGAGAACGACCTCGTCGCCCGATATGGCGGTGACGAATTCACGGTACTCCTGCGCGGTGCGCCCGAAGCTGCGGTGCCGGGCATCATCGAAAAACTGCGGCAGAAGTTCGAAAACGTAGTCTACACGTTTCACCGCGGTGTCAGGAGATCGGAGCGGCTCCGCCCCAGTTTTTCGTTCGGGGTGGCGACGTGGAAGGGCAAAGGGGACTCGCTCTCCAAAATGTCCGCC
>MHLS01000030.1:19999-42363 GCA_001819095.1 Candidatus Lloydbacteria bacterium RIFCSPLOWO2_02_FULL_54_12 | reverse complement strand
GCCCCTGCGAGGGCCCATTTTTTATTGGTGTGCATCCCCGCGGCTTTGTCGCGGGGATGCACAATAGCTGCATCGGCGGTGGCCGATTCCGCTTCCAAAAAACTTGCCAGTGGTTCCGCCCGCCAAATACCCCGTCGGCGAGCCCTCGGGATTGGACGGGCGGACAAGTTTATTGGTGTGTTTTATACCCACAATCGGAACGTGGGGCCTATTCCTCCAAGGTATACTATATTGATGTCAACGACACCGCATTCCGGAATACCGGCCACAAAGGAGTGGCATCGTTTGCCGTCCCAAGAGGTCGCGACCGCGCTTGGGACCAACCCTCTCCGCGGCCTTACTGGGAACGAAGCGCGAGTGCGGCTCTCCCGTCACGGTCCGAACGTCCTTTCGGAGCGCGGCAGAAAGTCGCTCATTGAACGCATCACCCTCGAACTCAAAAGTCCCCTTGCATTCATCCTGCTTCTGGCCGGGATCGTGACGTCGGTACTCGGCGAATACGTCGACTCCACGGTCATTTTCTTGGCGCTCGTCATCAATGTTGCCATCAGCCTCTATCAGGAGGGTCGCGCCGACCACGCGTTCGGACTCCTGCGCGACGCACAGGAACGGTTCGCCGTGGTCATCCGCGACGGCGAGAAACAACGCGTACCCGCCTGCGACATCGTCAAGGGCGACGTCCTTGTGCTCGAAGCGGGCATGAGCGTGTGTGCCGACGCGCGCCTTTTGGACGTGCATAACCTTGAGGTCAACGAATCACCGCTCACCGGTGAGTGGCTCGACGTGGCAAAAGAAGAAAAGACACTCGACACCGCGCTTCCGCCGACCGAACGGAAGAATATGGTCTTCATGGGGACCCTCGTGTCGGGCGGGTCGGGGCGCGCGGTTGCGGTGTCAACTGCGAGCGATACGGTAATCGGCGTCATTGCGCAGTCACTTTCCGGCGACACGAACGTGCGGACCCCTCTTCAGGAAAATATCGCTCGCGTTGCACGACTGCTCTCGTTCATCGTCCTCGGTGCACTCGTCCTTATTTTCTTTCTCGGGATTTTGCGCGGCGAACCGCTCACTGAACTCCTGCTCATCTCGATCGCGATCGCGGTTGCGGCTATCCCCGAAGGGCTTCCTGCGGCCGTCACGGTCATTCTCGCGATCGGCATGGAAGCCGTCCTTTCGCGCGGGGGACTTGTGCGAAATCTCTTGGCGGCGGAAACGCTCGGCGGAACGACGGTCATTCTCACGGACAAGACGGGAACTCTCACGAAAGCCGAGATGCGTGTTGCGCGCGTCGTCACGCTGGGGAGTCTACTTATTGAGGAAGCCGCTCGCGAGCAGGAACGAAAGACGCATGAGGCACACGGCGACGAGCGGGACATCCTTGAGTTCGCGGCACTCGCTTCCGATGCGTTCATTGAAGAGCGTGGAAAGAAAGAGGAAGACCCGCTCAACGAAAAGGTCGTTCACGGGCGTCCGGTGGAGCGCGCGGTCGTCATGGCGGCACTTGATTCGGGGTTGAACCAGACCGAACTGCTTGCCAACTATCCGCGCATCGACTTTTTGCCGTTCGAGTCAAGGTATCGCACCGCGTTCTCGCTCAATCACATTCGCGGACTGAAGGGCAACCGTATTTATATGACCGGTGCGCCCGAATATATCCTTGAAAAAGCCGAGGAAGTCTACATGGACGGCAAAGCGCATGCGAAGTCGAAGGAGATCGAAGGACGCTTCAAGGATGTGTTGAAAAGATACACGAACGAGGGCATGCGTCTGATCGGCGTTGCATTCGCCGACGCCGGTGCAACGTCGCTTTCGCGTGCGACGGGAGCGGACGGCGGCGTACAGTTTCCCGCCGGACTTACCTTCGGCGGCTTCATTGTGCTCCACGACCCTCTACGCGAAGATGTTCCCGCATCGATTGCGATGGCACGCCATGCCGGCGCCCGCGTGGTCATGCTGACCGGTGACAATCCGGAAACGGCTCGCACTATCGCCCGTGATTCGGGGATCTGGCGCGAAGGAGACAAGGTTCTTCTCGGTATGGACGTCGAGCGGTTAAGCGACGATGAACTTTGTCACGCATTGGAGAAGACGAGTGTGTTCGCGCGCATGCTCCCCGAACATAAACTGCGACTGGCGCGCGTCCTTTCGGCGAAGGGCGAAGTGGTCGCGATGACGGGGGACGGCGTCAACGACGCCCCCGCTTTGCGTGCGGCGTCTATCGGCATCGCGCTCGGCTCCGGCACCGAGGTCGCGAAGGAGGCGTCTGATCTCGTCCTCCTCAACAACAGCTTCACCATCATCGTCGCGGCAATCGAAGAGGGGAGACGCGTCGTCGACAATTTGCGCAAGATCGTCGCCTACCTTCTCTCGACATCCTTCGGCGAGATCATCGTTGTCTCGGGTGCGCTGGCGCTCGGCCTCCCCGTGCCGATTCTTCCGGCGCAGATCCTCTGGACGAACATCCTTTCGGAGGGATTCATGAACTTCGCGTTCGCGTTCGAGCCGAAGGAGGGCGACCTCATGGACCGCGACCCCAAACATTCCGGCGCGCGCAACATGCTCTCGCGCGAACTCACGATCTTCATCGGCGTCGTCGGCGTTCTCTTGGGGCTCATCCTCCTTGCGCTCAACTGGTTCTTCGTCGTCTACTGGTCGCTTCCTGCGCCCGAAGCGCGCACGCTCACTTTCATCGCGCTTACGCTCGGGACCGTGCTCACGTCGTTCGCGTTCAAAGACCTGCGCTCGTCAATCCTTTCGATTAAATTCTTCTCGAATTGGTACCTCCTTGGCTCGACCTGCTTTGCGCTCACCGGTCTTGCTCTTGCACTGTCGTTCGACCCGTTGGCGAACCTTTTGCGGCTCGTTCCGACCGATCTTGGACGGGCGGCGCCGCTTCTTTTCGCATCGGTCTGCGCGAACATCGTTGTCATCGAAGTGGCGAAGTATTTCCTCTTTGAACGGCGGGTGAGAGCATAACGGTTGTGCTCCGCCTCGGAAAAAGTTTTGAAGATTGACAACATTTTCCAAAGATATATCATTTATCCTGAACCGAGGTTTTCAGAGTCCCAGAGTATCTCGCGAGAAATTAGCTGCCAAAGTCCGCATCTCTCAAAGGGGTGATAAATGGACGACGACACGAACTCCACGAGAATACTATTGAGAACCTGCCAACGCCGGTTCAACTTATAGTTAACTTAAAAACCATGAGTACAACACTCATTGCGGTTGTGGTTTTGTTATTGGCCGCTCAAAGCGTGGTGTTTTGGTTTATATTCCGCCGACAAAAAAACGAGGCGGGCGACAATAGCTCCTTGCTTTTGTTGCAACAACAGATGCAAGCGCTCGACGGGCGCATTGCAGAATCGTCAAAAGAGTTGATTCGGGAAGTCACAAGTGTGAAAGAGATTGGACGGACAACGCAAAGTTTTGCTGAACAGCTTCAGAACTTGCAAGACATTCTGAAGAATCCGAAACAGCGCGGTGTCTTGGGCGAGTATTTTCTTGAAACCGTGCTCAAGAACGTGCTTCCGCCGGGAATGTACCAGATACAATATCCGTTTAAGAACGGGGAAATCGTGGATGCTGCAGTATTCGTTGACAAGAAGGTCATTCCGGTAGATTCCAAGTTTTCACTCGAGAACTATAATCGCTTTATCTCCGCGCAAGGACAGGCACGCGCAGATGCAGAAAAGGCGTTTGTAAATGACCTCAAGCTCCGCATCCAGGAGACGGCCAAGTATATCCGCCCCGAGGAGAACACGATGGACTTTGCCTTCATGTTCATTCCTTCCGAGGGAATCTATTATGATCTTCTCACGAACCAGGTGGGTAGCGGTGAGAATGAGAATCTTATCCAACGCGCAGCGAGCAAGTATAAGGTTATCATTGTTTCACCGACATCCTTCCTCGCATATCTTCAAACCGTTCTTCAGGGCTTGAAAGCGCTCCATATAGAACAGAAGGCTGTGGACATCCAGAAGCGGGTAGTTGAACTCATGAAGCACCTCGAAGCTTATCGCACATACCAGGAAAAACTCGGGGCATCATTGGGAACAGTTGTGTCCCACTATAACTCCGGATATAAAGAATTTGCTAAAATAGATAAAGATATATACCGCATTACTGGAGAGAAGTTGGAAGTCGAGCCCATCTTGCTTGAAAAACCGCAAACTGAAGAATAAAAAACACCGCCCCTTGCGGGGGCGGTTTTTGCGTAACGAACAGTTATTTCGTGCGAATCGTACTTCCTTTGAAGAGCCATGAAACGCAGACGTAGAACTCGACGCGCTCCCCGCGGGAGTTGGTCGCTTCGACGGTGAAGCGCGCGTCGTCCGCACTGCTACACCCGCGCCAGCTCATGAACACGATCGCCTTGTCGGTCACCTTGATGTCGCCGAACCCGTTCACACGGGCGGCTTCGATCGCCGACTTTTCGCTCACCATCATTCCGAAGCCGAACTCGATGATGAGCACGATGACGAAAACGATCAGATAAGCCAACAGGGACAACTCGGACTCACCACGCATCTTGCTTTGCATTTTCACAGTGCACTCCTTTCGGTTGTGTTAAGAACACTCGCCTTACGCGAGCCCTTCCGTCGTCGCGGGAAGCCAATTCGTGCCCTTCTCCTCGGCAAGGTGCCTTTTCGGCCCTGTCGCCCATGCGGCGAATTGCCCGAGCGGCATCTCCTTCATCTCCCGAAGCGGCCAGTAGAGCGGCCGCTGTTCGTCGGCCGGCTCTTCGAAATAGACTACGACCTTTTCGCCGCTCTTTTCCGGCGCGATTCCCGTGACCGTGCGGACGGTTGTCCTGGGGGCGTCTTCGTACGAAGCGCCAAGCCTAATCTCTGAAACCTGCATATGCTATTTCTCCGGCTGATCGTCTGGACAACCTTATATCACATCCATTGAACAAAGTCAACATATTTGTCGTTTGCGTAAATCAGAAAAACCCGTATACTCCTTAACATTATGAAAGGATTTGCAGTCATACAGACGGGCGGAAAACAATACAAGGTTGCGGAAGGAGATACGCTCAAAATAGAGAAACTTTCCGACGTGAAGGACGGAAAGGTGACTTTTGACCAAGTGCTCCTTGTCGATGATGAACAGTCGACCAAGGTGGGGACTCCCCACGTCGCAGGCGCCAAGGTGATGGCGTCGGTCTTGGGAGACGGCCGCCACAAGAAGATCTACGTCGTGAAGTACCAGCCCAAAAGCCGGTATTTCAAGAGAAACGGCCACCGCCAGCCTTTTACTGAAGTGAAGATTGACTTCATTAGGTAGGTTATCCGACTTATTGATGGGGTACTCTGGACCCCTTGGCAATGCGACTGCTTTCCACGTGAGATATGGTGAGTATTTTCGCTTTAATGGTTTTTTCACCATCGACAATGTGTCGAGCTAACCTGTGCATTCCGTCCAACAACTCATCGTCCTCCGAAAGTAGAATCGGGAACTGTAAATCTGCATTTTGGACCTGTCTCACATGTTCTGCCAGCTCAGGGCGCGATTTCACAGCGGCCTCGTAGTCTAGGTGGGAGGCTTGGAGGATATCTATGACGGCCTGTGGTGTTACGCGTACGCCGTTTAAATCGCACCAGCAACTCTCCACGAGTATTTTGTGAAAGTCGGCAACATCTTTTTGTGTAGAGGCCAACTTTTCTGCCTTGGCAATAAGTTTGTACACATCATATACCAAACCATTGACCTCACGCGTATGTGCATTTCCGGGACGGCTTTCAGTTGGCAAAGTTTCAAGCATGATTAGGTCTTACTTTCTTCCCTCAAGGGCGTAACGAAGCGTGTCGGCGTCGGAATATTCGAGTTCGGTGCCGGTGGATAGGCCGCGCCCGAGACTGGTGACTTTCATGTTGAGTTCTTCTGCGAGAGGAAGGACGACATTTTTCACATACTCTTCCGTATGTTCGCCTTCCGGCGTCATCGCACAAGCCAAAATGACCTCCCGTATCTCTTTACCGCCCGTCTTGAGAAGTTTTACCAGCTCTTTGGTGCGTATCTTCGATTCGGGCTCTTTTTCCAACATGGGGAGGGTACCGCCGAGCACGAAATAGCACCCGCGGTAGGTTCCGCTTCTCTCGAGCGCCTCAAGGTCGGCATCGCGCTCAAGCACCAACAGTTGCGAGTGATCGCGCATAAGGTCGGCACAGATCGCGCACTCGTTCCCGCGTTCATGTTTTTTCATGAAATAACGGTGACAGCGGACGCACTCCGCAACCGACTGTTCGAGCGATTCGATCAGGGCGGTGAGCTCGCGGACGTATGACTTGTGCTGTTTCAGCAAGAAATACACAAAACGCCGTGATTGGCGCGTGCCAATACCGGGAAATTCCGCAAAAAGGGCGGCAAGTTTCTGTACGGGGTCCATTGGTCAGTTATTAGTCACTAGTCATCAGTTATCAGGAAAATGCACACAGCTCTCTTTTCTTGGCTAGTGACTAGAAACTAGTGACTGATGACTATTTAGAATGCTTCTTCGAACAGGCGGTCGACATTTTGGTTCTTTTCGATCTCGCGGAATGTACTGTGTTTGTCGTCGAAGTAGAGGTCCACCTTGCCGACGGGGCCGTTGCGGTGTTTTTCGATCATGATCTCGGCGATATTCGGCTTGTCCGAGTTCTCGTTCTGCTTGTCGTCGCGGTGGATGAACATGACCACGTCGGCGTCCTGCTCGATGGAGCCCGAGTCGCGGAGGTCGGAGAGCCGCGGTTTACCCCCGCGTTGTTCCACGGCGCGCGAGAGTTGTGAAAGGGCCAATACCGGCACATCAAGGTCTTTTGCGAGCCCCTTCAGGGAGCGCGAAATCTCCGTTACCTGCTGGACCATCGAGTCCGAGGAGCGCATTGGGGTCATGAGCTGAAGGTAATCGACGATGACAAGCTGGAGGTTGTGCTCGCTCTTCATGCGGCGCACGGCCGAGCGCATGTTCATGATGTTGATTCCCGCCTGATCGTTGATGAAGATGGGCGCCTTGGAAAGCCGGTCGAGTCCTTCGCGCAAATGAGCGAATTCGTGGTCTTTCGAAAGCGCACCGGTGCGGAGCCGCCACGCATCAACGGAGGACTCTGCCGCGAGCATGCGGTCAATCAGTTGCTGTGAACTCATTTCGAGCGAGAAGATGCCGACGGGAATATTGCTTCCGACGGCGGCGCGCCGTGCGATGTCGAGCGCAAGCGATGTCTTACCCATCGAAGGTCGTGCGGCGAGGATGATGAGATCGGATTTCTGGAGTCCGGAGAGTTTGTTGTCCAAACTGGCGAAGCCGGTCGTGACTCCGCGGAGGCCGTTCTTCTCGCCGTGTATCTTTTCGATCCGTATCCACGCCTCGGCGAGCGCATCTTTGATGTTCTTGATCCCCGCACCGGAGGAGATGTTCGTCACCGAGTAGATCCTGCTCTCCGCTTCGTCGAGTATCTCTTCGAGCGCGAGTTCTTCTTTGTACCCGAGTTCGGAGACGTGGTCGGCGACCGTGATGAGCTCGCGGAGAATGTGCTTTTTGCGTATCGTCTCGGCATAGTATTTCGCATTCGCGGATGAAGGAACGCTTCCGGCAAGCTCTGCGAGATAGGCGCGTCCGCCGACGGGGTCGAGCTGGCTGCGTTCTTCGAGGCGTGTGGCAAGCGTCAACAGGTCGATCGGTTCGCGCTTGCGATGCAGATCGAGCATCGCTTCATAAATGACGCGATGTTTCTCCGCGTAGAACGATTTCGGCTGAAGGAGGTCGGAGATATCGTAGAGCGACTCGGTGCGTAGCATGATGGATCCGAGGAGCGCTTGCTCCGATTCGAGGTGTTGTGGCGGAAGGCGAAGTCCTGGGATTTGTGTACGGATCATGATGGGACTATTCTAGCACAGCCAGTAAACGAGGCGCGTGGTATGTCCCAAAACTACGCTCATTTTTACCCCTCTGCCACCCCCCTTATGTGGATAAGGCCCTTTCTCCGAGGGAGAAGGCAGGGTGGCGTGCCCACAGGATGGTGTGAGAAAGCTGTGTATAGGTGCACAAAAATCCGCCTAAAGGAGGCGGATGAGTGCGGTCACTTGAGGTCGAGGCGGAATTCGCGGCCGTGGGGCACATAACCCATCGACTGATAGAGCGCACGTGCGGCTTTGCGCTTCCGGTGGCTGTTCGCGACAATCTTGTAGCATTTCTGCTTTCGCGCAAGTGTTCCCGCCGCTTCCATGAGCGTCCGACCGTAGCCTTTCCCGCGTCCAGCTTCACTCACGAAGAGGTCGTCGATAAGTGCATACCACTTCCCGTGCTTCACCGGGTCGCCGATGATGTACACATAGACATGCCCGACCTCGGTCGCGTCTTCCATCGCAACGAGACGGTATGAATGCGTGAATGTCGGATAATCGGGGTAGAGGATGGTCGTTGCCATGGTCGTTTCTTTCGTCGGCGCTCTCTCAAGCATAACACTTTCCGCATACGCGAAGTTGTACTAGAATGAAAAAATTCCGATGATGCAAGCCATCACTCAAGCGGTCATACTCGCGGCGGGGAAGGGGACGCGCATGCTCCCCTTGACGGAGACGCGTCCGAAGCCGATGCAGGAGGTCTCCGGTAAGAATCTCATCGAATGGAAACTCGCAGCGCTTCCCGAGGCGATACGTGACGTGGTCATCGTGGTCGGTTATCAGGGAGAGCAGATACGCGAATTCTTCGGAGATATGTGGCACGGCCGATCGATACGCTATGTCGTGCAGGAAAAACTGAACGGCACTGCCGGTGCCTTGTGGTCGGCGCGTAATCTCTTGCACGGAAGATTTCTGGTTTTGATGGGCGACGACCTCTATGCGAAGGAGGACATTGCGCTGATGACGGAGTATTCGTGGGCGATCGGTGGTCAAAAGATCGTTCGACAAGAAGTGGGCGGCGAAATACTCTCCAATCCCGACGGCACCTTCGCCGGAATGAATGAGCGGCGACACTTCATCGAACAGGGGTTCATGAACACGGGACTCTATGTGCTCGATGAGGAAATTTTTTCCTATGACCCCGTTCCGATCGGGGGTTCCTCGACGGAATTCGGACTCCCGCACACGCTTGCCGTGCTTGCCAAGAAAACACCGGTCGCCATCGTCAAGGCGACAAAGTGGCTTCAGGTGACGACGCCGGAGGACCTTCGGCGTGCGGAAGAGTTTGTCGGGGTGTAGTATGCCTATATGAGCGAGCGGGAACCGTCGTTCGTCATGAATCAGTCGGAAATGGAACGTGCTGAACGCCACGGACTTTCTCCGCGTGAACTTGAATTGCGTGAGCTGAAGGACGATTTTATACATCACTTTGCTCCGAATGCTCAGGAAGCCGCACGGAAGCGATTCGCGGGAGAGTCGCTCTCAAATGAGGACCAGTCGCTTTTTGACCGTGCGCGTAATAAGTGGTGGTTCGACAAATACGGCTTTCCTCATGCTCGTGTGCAAGAGCGTGTGGAAGTACTCACGCGAAAGTATATGGTCTCCGAAGATCTCACGCGTAGAAGGGACCTGCAGCGGGGTCTTTTTGAGGCGGTACGCAAGAAAAACGTTGCGCGGGTGAACGAGTTGCGGGGCCTCTACGAAAAAGAATTTCCCGAGCAGATGGAAGGCGTCGTTGCGCTACTCGACTTTCCCAGCTACCTCAGTCTTCAGAAAAAAGTGGGGCACTTCTCGTTCAACACGCGTACTCCTGAAGGTCGTGAAGAGAGGAAGGAGGCGATACAGTCGCTCACGCAATATCACTTTTTGCTTTCGCATTTTGTGGAGCAAAATAGCGACGATAAAGCATTCCTTGAAGATTTTTGGTACACAATCGAGCAACTTGGGGTGACGGCGGACAATTTGCGTCAAGCGCAGATCACGCGGAGCGGCATCGTGAGTCAGGTGGCGGCATACAAGATATTCAAACAACTCGGTCAGCATCCCCAGCTCTCACACCCGCGGGAAGATGCGTTCGAGGCGATCGACATGTGGTCCGACGCGGACACTGCGATACAGGTAAAGACGGGGAAGAGGGGGTCAGACGAACTCATTGTCGCTACCGACACTATTGCCTTTCCCGGCGTTGAAAGCAAGGTGGGGGACGCAGTGACACACGTGAATACCGACCTCATGCGCGACATCGCGCGATTCACCACGAAAAGCGCCGCATATGGTGAGAAGATCGGAAAAAAGATCAGAGGATATTATGCGGTCATCCCCAAACAGACCTTTGACCACGTGACCGGTGAACCGTCGGAGGAGATCGTCGAGCGGTTCCGTGAGCGTCTGGGTATAGCGCAAACAACGCATCATGACGGTGCATAAGCAAGATCGACACGCAAAGGCCACCTTCGCCATGGGGTGTTTCTGGAGCCCAGATGCCATTTTCAGCAAGGTTCCCGGCGTCTTGGGAACGAGGGTGGGGTATGCGGGCGGCACGAAGGAGGAGCCGACCTACGAAGAGGTGTGCGCGGGCGACACAGGCCATGCGGAGGCGATAGAGGTGACCTATGACCCCAAAAAGGTCTCATACGACGAATTATTGGACGTTTTCTGGAAGAACCATAATCCGACCACCTTTAATCGCCAAGGACCGGATATCGGCACACAGTATCGCTCCGCGATATTCACTCGTACACCGGAGGAGGAAGCGGCTGCGCACGCGTCGCGTGAAAAACTCGCACAAAGCGGTCGTTACGGCGACATCATCGTGACCAAGATTGAGCCCGCCGGCACATTCTGGCCCGCCGAGGAATACCACCAAAAATATTTCGCAAAGAAGGGGATTGACCCCACGTGCCACATTTGACGGATATGTAGGATGAAAATACAAGGTCCGACCTTGGGGATCAATTCTTTAAGGTCGGACCTTGTATTTCCGGTCTTGTCTTGTCCTCGCCCCGCACCTTGACGGGTGGGGAGGTGTCTTGCTGGCTTTGGTAAGGCTCAACTGTTAAAAGGAATGTTCCTCCATGGAACTCAAAAAAGGTCTGTTGTGGGCAAGTGTCGGCATCATCGCATTTTCCGGACTCATGACCGCGCTTTTCTTCCTGATGGGAAACTTTGGCGAGACGCAGATCAGGCTCATCGCTTCGACGTTCGTTCTCGGCGGTTTCGGAATGACCGCATCGCTCGCGATGCGGGAGTCCAAAACCCCGGGTGATGCGATGCAGTCCGGCGTGGGCGCGGTCGTTGCGGTCATCGGGACGCTCGTCTTCATGCACCTCATTTGGGGATCAAGCAACGATCTCTTCATGGGTAGAGATTCGGAAAGCGAATGGAAACTGGCGTTCACGGTGGCGACGCTCTCGTTCACGCTCGCGTGGATAGCGCAAGTGCGGACCGATCTTTCGCATGCCGCCGTCCTCTGGTGTTCCGTCGTCACCATCGCCTTTGTGGCCGCAAGCGAGCTCATGCTCCTCGTCCTCATTTGGAGCGAAGGGAGGGACCTCGGCGAATTCTTCTACCGCCTGCTCGCGTTCGTCACCGTCCTTGCGGTGACCGGAAGCGCCATCCGGCTCGTGTTGCCGAAGCTCGCCAAGGACAGTGGCGTAAAGATAGTCCCGTAAGTAAACCGGTTGCGACCCGTCTCATTGAGGCGGGTTTTTGTTTTCTTGATGAAACGCCCCCGAACGTTTATTATTCGCTACAGTTCGGAATGAGAAAGGTTCTTTGTGAACGAGAAAAAGCCGCTCATCATCTACCACCGTGGCAGGCATGGAAAGGGCATTCGCATCAAAGAGAACACGATTGAAGCATTCGAGCGTGCCGTGAAAGAAGGCGCGAAGATGATCGAGTTCGACGTGTGGGACGACCTCCGCATCATTCACGATCCTGACCCCGACGTGCCCGCTCCGACGCTTCAAAGCGCCATGGACGCCATCCACGCGCGTGCGGCCGTCAACATCGAGATCAAAAACCCAAGTGAACTGCGCTTTGTCTTGGACGTCATCGATGACGCGCTCACGATGGGATGTTGGACGGCGCCCCAGATCGTCGTGTCATCCTTCCATCACGAGACCGCGGTCTGCGCCAAGAAGGTGTTTCCCGAGATCACCGTGGGCGTGGTGAACGACGGCGTGCTTCTTCCCGCATATATCGACCTGCTCGCAAAAGAGGGGATAAACAATCTCCACCTCGAATGGGCGAACGTGTACATGGATATCGCAGACGACCACGCGATGCGCGAGGCCGTCCGCGCGAACGACATGCACATATGGGTCTGGACGGTGAACACCAAGAAAGTTTTTGACGTGGTGACCGAGTACGGCGCCGAAGCCGTCTTCACCGACAAACCGCAGTTGTTTCGATGAGTGAACCCCCGACCGGGGGTTTTCCTTCACTGCGCAATACCTTAGGAACCAACCCCAAAGGTTTCACCCCATACTGCGTTGGTCTCTTGCCAAAATTTGCATACACTAGTATTTTATTGTATAGTGTTTAAGAGTTTTTGGCACTCATTTTTTGCATAGGGGATACATCATGGATCACCTGCGACGCGTGATGACGGCTCTTTTTCTCCCGCTCCTTCTCTTCTTGGGAATATCCGGCAACGTGTTTGCCGCCATCGAAGAAGATGTCTGCGTTTACTATCGGTCGACGCTTCACGCAAAACACCGCGACGCTCTTGAGCCCCTAATCGCCGAAGCGAAGAAAAGCGCACCGAACGGCATTCTCGCCGTGTGCACCTACGAGGGTGCGGCGTTTTTCGGAAGCGTTGCCGACGTGTACGCGGATAGGAGTAGCGGCGACGAATACGCATGGGTCATTGGTTTCGAGCGCGCGTTCGAGGAAGAAGCAAGCCTCGCAAGCATCAGGTTCCTCTTTCTCCACGAAGTGGGGCACCTCATGATCAAACACTACCGCGTCTGCACCACGCATTTCGCGAACGGTGACCGCACTGCGTACATCTCGTGCGAAAGCGAAGCGGACCGCTATGCGGCGGAGCGGGTCGGTTACTGCGAGGCCGCACGCGCACTCGAAGAGTTGGGCGCTTCCATCGTCCGGCGCCACAACGCCGCATCCGGAGCAGAGATCCTAGCGGAGCGTGCTGCACTCTTGCGAAAAGACAAGAATTGTTCGGACAAGTAAGAAGACCACCCCAAGCGGGTGGTTTTTTGTGACGCGAATGGCTTACAGTTTTGTCGCCAGTCGTTCAAATGTCGCAAGGGGGTTTCCAGTCTTGGTGACGGCGCTACCGAGAACGAGATAGTCGGCATCCAAAGCAAGTACTGCACGCGGTGTGCCGGTCCGTTTTTGATTTGCACCACTCTTTTTCTTGAGTTGTATTCCGGGGACAATGATTTTCATATTCCTCTCCTGCGGAAGAGCATCAAGTTCTTCCGCCGAACAAACAAGCCCCCACACCTTTGCCTTTGTTGCGACCACCATAAGACGCTGAACAGTCTTTGCGGAAGATGAACCATAGATTTTTTGCACCTCCTTCTTGTCCAAAGAAGTAAGCACGGTGATGGCGACGATTTTCAACCCACTTGAAACAGCGGCTTGCACTCCACGCACACCGCTTCCTGCATGCACACTCAAGATATCAGCACCTCCACGTCGTGCCGCCAGTGAGCGAAACCGCACAGTTTTGGGCGTGTCATGGAGCTTAAGATCGAGCCAAACCGTCTTTGCGCCGACCTTCCGTAAATCTGTGACAATAGGTGGGCCGTAGCGGTCCCACAGGTCGTGAATTTTAAAACCAGCAATATGTTTCGTATATCGGGACTGTGTCAGTTTTTTGGTGAGCAAAAGCGCTCTCTCTCTCGGCTCATTCCGTCTAGGGCAATGAATACCTGTCCTTTGCGCATACTTTAGGTAAGCGGAGTGAGCACTTGGCCGCCGTCGGTGTCACTCACCTGATAACCTAATTTTTGTGTTTCGTCACGGAGACGATCACTTTCGGCCCAATTTTTTTCACTTCGCGCCACCTCACGTTCATCCAGAAGTTTTTGGAGTTTTGGGGTTATTTTGATTTTCTCAGGAACGTAGTCAAGGAGTTTTAATCCAAGCACTTCGTCAATCCCCATAGCCGCTTCAATTATTATATTGGGCGCGCGTTTATGGTCTCGCACCGTTGTCCAGAGTCTTGCGATGGCATCAGCGGTGTTGAGGTCCTCCCGCAGAGAAGGGAATGCAAGCGGAAGGGGCAAAAATGGCGGAAAATCTTTTTGAAGTAGATTTTTTCTAACTTCATAAATATTTTCTCTTAAGTCATCGTATGCTTTTTGCGCCCCCGCGAGTGCTTCCCAGGTAAAATTCACTTGCGTTCGATATGAAGCGGTCAGAAGCCAGTAACGAAAAGCGAGGGGGGATATGCCTTTTTTTGCTAAGTCCTCAAGACGATAGGTGTTTCCGAGCGATTTAGACATCTTCTCGCCGTCCACGGTCATATGCGCCGAATGCATCCATACATTTGCGAGCGGGACCCCGTATGCGGCGACCGATTGCGCGATCTCGTTTTGGTGGTGGACGGGAATATGGTCGACGCCCCCCGTGTGGATGTCGAACGGCTGGCCCAAGTATTTACGCGACATTGCAGAGCATTCCACGTGCCAACCCGGAAAACCTTTCCGGATAATGCCAAGCGGGGAATCCCACTCCTGCTCACGCTTTTGTCCGTCTTCCGGGGAAAACTTCCACAGCGCAAAGTCGGTGATATTGCGCTTTTCACCCAAGGCGACGCGCTCGCCGCCGCGCATACCTCCGACGTTGAGACGGGCGAATTTGCCGTAGTCGGGGAACTTGGCGGTGTCGAAATAAATACCGTCGGATGTCTGATAAGTGAATCCTTTTTTTGCGAGCGTTTCTATCAGCTCCTTTTGTTCGGGAATGTGACGTGTTGCGCGCGGGAAGGAATCCTCCTTGCCGCGATTTGCCGCCGCTTTGACGTTCAGTAGCTCGAGGTCGTCATAGAACGCATCGGAGTAGAGTGTGATGATCTCCTCGACGCTTTTCCCTTCACGTTTTGCGCCAAGGACCATTTTGTCCTCACCCTCGTCCTGATCCGAGACGAGATGTCCGACGTCAGTAATGTTGATCACCTGCTTTACTTTATATCCATTCATCTCAAGCGTACGGCGCAAGACGTCGGCAAAAACATATGCGCGGAGGTTCCCGATATGCGCATAGTTGTAGACCGTCGGGCCGCAGTTGTACATTCCCACCCTCGGCGGGTGAAGCGGGGTGAACTCCTCGATCTCACGGGTGAGCGTGTTGTAGAGTTTGAGGGTCATATACATACAAGGTGGAACCTTGAGGAGCAATTCTTAAGGTTCCACCTTGTATGTATTGTGGAACCAGAATGCGCCTCGTTTACAGCCACTTCTTTGACTTAAAGTAGAGGAAGGTCAACAACGCGACGACGCCCATGATGCCAAGGACTATCCAGAATCCTCGGGGATCACTCATGAGCGGAAGGTGATCCGTGCTCATGCCGAAGATTTGGCCGATCAAGGTTGCCGGCAGGATGGTGAAAGCAGTCACGGTGAGCACTTTCATAATCTCATTCGTTTTCGTGGAAAGGAGCGAGTCGTTGGTCGAGCGGAGTTCGCCGACCATTTCTTTTTGGTCCTGCAGAAGCTCCTCCACCTTTAAGTATTCGCCGATGATATTTTCGGTATAGTGGCGGAATCCGCTCCCGAAAAACGTGTCACACGTGAGCGATAGCGACTGGAGCACGCTTCGGTGCATGCGGAGCGCCCTGTGGAATTCCAGCACGTCGCGGTGAATGACGGAGAGCTCCTCGACCATCTCGCGCTCCTCGCCCAGAAATATCTTCTCCTCGATGTCTCGGAGCATCTCGCCGATTACGGAAAGCTCGTGTCCGAGCGATGAGTAGATCTTGCGGATCATATAGAAGAAGAGAAAGCCCGCATGCTCGCCGATATCGCTTTTATCGAGGATTGAATTCACCTCGAAGACCTTCGAGAATTTATGGAGCGGGTCGAGCAGTTCGTAGCGTACGGTGATGAGGAATTTTTTGCCGATGATGAAATCCACCTCTTGCTCCTTACGCCGGTGGCTATGGTGAACGGCAGGGAAATGAAGGATGAGATAGATGAAGTTCTCGTAACTGTCCACCTTGGGGCGCAGTGACGGTCCGAGGAGTTCGTCGGCAACAATCGGGTGGATATCAAATTCTTCCATTAACCCACGCACCTCTTCAGAAGTCGGCGATTCTACGTCGACCCATGTCAGTTCACGGTATTTGTAGCGTGAGATCATATTGTGCCTTTTATTATACCCCATAGCATACACAAGGCGAGAAATACAAGGTCGGACCTTAGGAATTAATTCTTCAAGATCCGACCTTGTATTTCCTCATGGGTTTGACCCGCCCTCCGCGCTCTGGGATAATAAGCGACATGCAAAAGTCTCGAGCCGCATCGGTTTTTTTTATCCTCGTTTTTGGCGCCGTTGCCTTCATCGGCGGTTTTTTTGCGGGGTATCATCGCGGACCGGAACTTGAGCGGGTCACCGGTCTTTTCAACATCGAAACACCCGAATTTGCAAGCTCGACCCCCGATGCGTCGGGACTTGGTACATGCACCGACGAGAAGGGAATCGATGTGCCCTGCATCCTCGATCGCGACGGTGTTTCCGCGAAGGACGAAGGACCGGCCGATTTTTCGCAATTCTGGAAGTCTTGGAACGTCATCAACGAACGCTATGTTCCTCCGAAGTCGAAGACGGTGACGAATCAGGAGAAGGTCTGGGGCGCGATACAGGGGCTTGCGGGCTCACTCGGCGACCCGTACACCTTTTTCCTTCCGCCGCAGGAAAAATCGCTTTTTGAGGAGGACGTCTCGGGTGCTTTCGGCGGCGTTGGTATGCAGATCGGCATGAAGGACGGCATGCTTACCGTCATCGCCCCGCTCAAAGATTCGCCGGCCGAACGTGCGGGAATTCTCCAAGGCGACAAGGTGCTTCTCGTCGACGGCGCGACGACGAGCGAGATGACCCTCGACAAGGCGCTCTACCTCATCCGCGGAAAGATCGGCACACCGGTCACGCTTACCCTCTGGCGCGACGGAAGGGCGGAACCGAACGAACCGTTCGAGGTGACGGTCGTCCGCGAAGAGATACGCGTACCGACGATCGACACCGAGCAGAAGGGCGACGTGTTCATCATCCGACTGTACGGTTTTCCGGCGACCGGTGCGGAACTTTTTCGCGGCGCCCTACGAGAATTCGTCCAGTCCGGCACGGACAAGCTCGTCCTCGATCTGCGCGGCAATCCCGGCGGATATCTTGAGATTGCCGTCGACATGGCAAGCTGGTTCCTCCCGCAAGGAAAGATCGTGGTATCCGAAGAAGGGAAGAAGGGGGTGGGGCAGGTCTACAGGAGCCGCGGCTATAACGTCTTCGGCGACAAATTTCACTTTGTCATCTTGGTGGACGGCGGTTCTGCTTCCGCGGCGGAGATCTTGGCGGGGGCACTTGCACAGCACGGTGTTGCCACCCTAGTAGGGCAGAAGACCTTCGGCAAGGGTTCGGTGCAGGAACTGGTACCGATCTCCGATACCGCTTCGCTTAAGCTCACCATTGCGCGCTGGGTGACGCCGGACGGCACCAATCTTTCCGAAGGAGGGCTCGACCCGGATGTTCCCGTAGAGATCACCAAAGAAGACGTCGAAAAGGGAGAGGATCCCCAACTAGAGAAGGCGATCGAGATCGTGCGGAAAGGTGAGTGGGGGGACTGATGTTCCGAAATTGTTGACAGAACACCCAAAACTTGATAATCTTTCTAGCGTGGCGGTCGGGTCGGGTAAATTCAAATACACCCAAAAAGACCAGTGACCGCTCACCAAAGGGGGTGCCCGACGGCGCCCCCTTTTCCTTGCCCCGTAGTGAGCCCTGGATGCGTAGTGTAATACAGATGATCGCACTCGGCAATTTTGGTGAGTGAATATACGAGGGGCGATGGTAAGGGTCTACTACGGGGATTGCCTTTTTTATAAACATCCCTATAATCCAAAGCAATATGAAAGTCATCCTGTTGTCCGATGTGCCCAATGTCGGGAGGAAATATGACGTTACAGAGGTCAAGCCGGGCTATGCGCGGAATTTTCTCTTTGCGCGCGGTTTGGGTGAGGCAGTGACGAAGTCGACAGCTAAACGTGTCGCCGACCTTACGAAGAAACGCCAAGCGGAAAAAGCACGCCAAGACGCGCTCTTACAAAGCGCCCTCGAAAAGGTCGGTGGTGCCGAGATCACTCTCAAGCGCAAGGCGAACGAAGAAGGACACCTTTACGCCGGTGTGACGAAAGAAGAGATCGCGCTTGAGTTGGGTAAGTCACTCGGCGCATCTTTTGACGCCGAACACGTTGTGCTCGAGAAGCCGATCAAGAAGACCGGGAAAGAGAGTGTTTCCGTTCTCTTGGGAGACAAAGAGGCGACGCTCACGGTCGTCGTCGAGGCGGAGTAAATAAAAATACAAGGTCGAACCTTGAAGAATTAATTCCTAAGGTTCGACCTTGTATTTTTAGTTTCAAGTCTCAAGTTGCAAGAAAATGCCGTCGCATTCACTTTGGACTTGCTTCTCGTAAATTGTGACTATAATTTACACCACCGAAGCCATTTTTGAGACCACTCTCTTTCCGTCGAACCGCGTCCTGCGGACGGTCGAGAACTTGACTGTGCCTTCTTTTGCGGCGTAAAGCGTGTGATCTTTGCCGACCCGAACGTTCCTTCCGGGAACGATTACGGTGCCACGCTGGCGGACGATGATCATGCCGGTACCGGCGCGCTCGCCGTCATGAAGCTTTGTGCCTAGATATTTCGGTTGCGAATCAGTCAGGTTTTTTGCGGAACCCCCCGCCTTTTTTGTTGCCATAGATGTGATTATGCGTAATATTACGTTTCATGAGATTAGCAGACTTTATCGGGAAAATCAACCCTCTAGGAAGAAGGGATCTTCCCAAGGATGTTTTTGTCTTGCTTATTGTGATACTGGTGGGAGTTGGCGCTTTTTTCCTCGGAAAAATGTTCTCGATTGAGGAAAAGCGGGCGTCCGAACTCCGCCTTATACAGACCGGCGGCTCCCCGTCGGGAGGGTTTGAGGTGGGGGAGGGGAAAGTGGTGAACACCGTACAAGTTCCGATAACAGCCTCCTCGACGGCCGGAGCAGGCGGTGGAGAGGAAGCCGAGCGCCCGAACACCGTACCCGCTCTCTCCGGTGCCTATGTCGCCTCCAAACACGGCGAAGCATATTACCTCCCGTGGTGCGGCGGCGTGAAGTTGATCCGCGAAGAGAATAAGATCTGGTTCGCGACCAAAGAAGAAGCGGAAGCGAGGGGATACCGGCCTGCCGCGAACTGCAAGGGGCTGTAAAAGTACGAGTTGGTATTCGTTTTTGCCGTTGTGTGAAGTACGAGGTCGAACCTTGAAGAATTGATTCCTAAGGTTCGACCTCGTACTTTGCGGTTGAATCCCGAGTCGGTGATTGACGCAGTTACTATTTCATGTTATTAATAAATACAGTAACGCAATCATTGATTGAAGTTGACCGGAGGCCCCATGGCCGAACTCATATTTCTGCTTGTCGTGATCCAAGGGTTTTACTTTTTTGCGGCGATTTCCCTGCAGGTACTTCTTGTGATGCTTGTTGCGCTGGCATTTTTTACCCTCCAAGACCTTTGGGAGAGTATCCGCAATAGACGAAAGGTTTGAAGCCTTTGACGCCGAGCCGTCTCGTTATTGAGACGGCTCGTTCTTTATTGTCGCATTTTTTTACATTCCTGCTATACTCTAACGTAATTCGGGCAGTTGTATGGTGATAAATGTATACATGCATCTCGGGATAGAGTGCATGCACGACGAGAAAGGAGGTTCGTAGGAGAAATAATAACAATTCGGGCTATCGTATAGTGGTAGTATACATGCATGGGGTGCATGCGGCGACAGTTCGATTCTGTCTAGCCCGACTAAGTTTTGAAAAAATACGGCAGGGCGGTCAGGTATCGTAGTATTTTTTTGACCGAGGCCAGCCGAAGAGGATCGGGTAATCGGGTTGACCCGGCTTTTTGAATACTCGCACGTCAATGAGCACCTTCTCGTCTTTGTCGTTGAGTTCCACACTGAAGACGATCTGACTTTGTTCGCCGGATGTGAGATTGAGGTAGCACTCGTCTATTTTTGCGGTCAGTTCGGGATGGTTCCCACGAAATATCTCGTTTAAACACAAAGGTGGCGGTTTAAGCCCCGGATAGTGTCCGGCGTTGAAGTCCATGAGTGAGACAAGAATCGGCGCTCCCTCGTCACCACCTTGTGTTTCCGGCGGGCTTTCTTTCTTTGGCATGATCTCAGTTTACAGCAAAGCGCGAGAGAGGTCGGGGTAGGGAACGGCATATATCTTCCTCAAGCACCCCAAGTCTCCTTAGGGGCAACGTCGCACAATATATCTTTTGCGACACATCCCGCATAGGGAATGTCGCAAAAGATAGCGCTGTTCTCCGACATTGCAACAATGTCGGAGAACAGCTTTTCCGGCGTATTGCTCGTGGGGCCCCCCTAATACGCGCTTTCGGCACTATGTCGCGCCAAGAGCCCGTTTCGCACGCTCTTCTTGTAGACAAAGTAGAACAATGCGTACGCGAGCAGTATGTAGATGAAGCAAAGTCCAATCCCCCAAACGAGCACCGAGGCGTCGAACGACTGGCGGAAAACGACTGCGCGAATGCCCTCGAAGACGTACGAGGGCGGCAATGCCGACGAAACGACCTGCATCCAATGCGGAAGAATGTCGACCGGATAGAAAACCCCGACAAAAGGACTCATGAGCATAGTGATGGGCCACGCTATCCATTCCGCGGCTTGTCCGAAGCGAAGCAGTATCGCCATCGTGACGATGCCGACGGCGATGCCGAACATGAAAAGGACAAGGAGGAACGGCGCGAGCAGAAGCCCGAATTGAGCAGCCGAAAAGCCGAAGATCGATCCGGCCAAGAGAAGCATGACGAGGAGCCCCGTTGCGCTCGTGAGAATGCTCGTCACGGTGAGCCCGGCGGTGTATTCCGAGATCTTGATTGGCGAAGTAAAGATATTGATGAGGTTCCTCGACCAAAAGTCTTCCAGAAACGCCACCATCACTCCTTGGCTGACGCGGACGAGAAAGTCCCACAAAAGGATCGATCCCAAGAACACCGGAACGAAACTAAAACTCGCACCGCCGACACGATCGAGATACTTGGTGATGAACCCCCACAAGATGATGTCGAGGATGATCCAGATGAATATCGCGAACAACCTTGTCGGGTTGTCCCGGATGAGGTACCACTGCCGTATATAGATGCCGTAGACGCGCCGTAAGTTCATAGGTCGAGCGAGAGCGGTTCGCGGGCAACGGTGATAAAGAGTTCTTCGAGGTCCTTCTTCCCATGTTCTTTGGGCAAGGTTTTCGGGTCCCCCTCGATCAGCAACTTGCCGCGCGAGAGAAAGACCACTCGGTCGCATACTTCCGTGACTTCGTACATATTGTGCGAGGTCCAAAGCACGCCACAGCGACTCTTGCGCGCATATGTCTTGATTGTTTCCCGTACGATCTGTGCGGTCGACGGGTCAAGTGATGCGGTGGGTTCATCCAAGAGGAGGAGCTTGGGCTCGTTGATGAGCGCCTTAGCAAGCGAGGCGCGCGTTTGTTCGCCGGACGAAAGGACGCCGTGCTTGGTATGGGCAAAGCGTTTCAGGTCAAAACGTCCAATAACATCCCATATCTTCCGCTCCAGATCTTTCACGTCATAGATGAGTCCGAAGATCTTTAGGTTCTGGTAGACGGTCATGTTGCCGGGAAGCTGTGCATAGACCGCCGAAAAGTTGGTGTGCTCGAGCGCCTCGGTGCGATCGTGCGCGAGGTCGGATCCGTCGATCCGGATCGACCCTTCGGTCGGCGCGAGGATGCCCAAGAGCATGTTGATGGTGGTCGTCTTGCCGGCGCCGTTCGGGCCTAAGAGTCCGACGACCTCGCCGGGATGCACGAGTATCGAAACATCGTCGACGGCGACGACATCTCGGTACTTCCTTCTCAAGTTCTTTGCTTCAAGTACTGCTTCGGGCATATGGTTGAGATGCATTTTAGCACACCTCGGCTCTTGAGCGGCCCCAACATTGCCTTGGGGGTGTCTAAAGATACGCCTCCGGATCGAGGTATCCTTTTGCGGGCGCGGCCGGCAGGTGAAAGACCGCGCCTTTGCACGATTTGCTCGGAAGATCGACGATCTGCATCGCGCTTGAAGCGAAAACGGTGAAGTGGAGATGCGGGCCCGTTGAATAACCGGTATTGCCGCTGTAGCCGACGAGGTCACCGACCTCTACGGAGGCGCCTTGGGAGACCTTGATAAGCTCCAAGTGGACGTAAAGGGTTGCAAGGCCGTTCTTGT
>MHLS01000030.1:0-19972 GCA_001819095.1 Candidatus Lloydbacteria bacterium RIFCSPLOWO2_02_FULL_54_12 | reverse complement strand
CGTATGATGCGCCGGCACAGGCTCGGTCGGTGTCCCCTGTCGCAATGACCGACCCATCCCCCGCCGCTTTGACCGGCGTCCCCGGACTGGCGCGGAAGTCGGCCCCGTTATGCGTTCCCGAGAGATAGAGCCGGCGTGCGTCGACCGTCTTCCCGAATTTTTGCGTGACGAAGACATTTTCGAGCGGATAAGCAAGTACCTTCGTTCCCGGCTTCGGGAATGTGCTTGCGTCGACCTCCGCCCGCAGTTGCGCCTCGAAGTCCTCGATCTCGCGCTCAAATTGCTTCTTCCGCGTCTCGCGATCGGTCAGCATCTTCTTGTAATTCGTCTCCTGATTCTTTGTTGCGCCAAGCAGTGCCGATTGTGACTTGCGCTCTATGTCGGCGATCGTTTTCTGGTCGTCGAGTTGGTTCGTAAGTCCGACGAGATTTTTCCGCTCTTTTTCGGTCGATGTCTTCACATCCTCAAGTTCGCCCCGCAAACGCTCGAGACCTTTGATATGATCTCTGATCGACGTTTGCATGCGGCCAAGATCTTCGACCTCAACGAAGAAGTCAGAGATGCTTTTGCTCGAAAGGAGAAGTTCAAGCAATGTACCCGAGTCGGCCTCGTTCACCTTGAGGATAATGTTCTTCAATGCGTCTTTGTTCTGTGCGATACGGTCCTCTTTTTCGGTGATACCGCGCGCAAGGATGCTTACCGTCGCGCTCGTTCGTGCGATCTTTGCTCTCGTGAGGTCGGCGTCTTTCTTCAGTTTTGCCCGCGCAAGATCGAGTGTTTGTATCGCGCTTTGTAGGGTCTTTTTTTGCGCACCGACATCATCAAGGCGGGACTTATACTCGGCGATCTCCGCTTCAAGCTTCCGTATCTCGTCTTCGTTGCCGGCGATACTTTGTTTGAGCTCATCGATGCGCGACGGAGTTTCTCCTTGTGCAGAGGCGATTACCGCCGCGCCGAGAAAAAGAAAAGCGCAACTTATTCCGACGACGAGTGATTGTCCGCCACGGCTATGTTCCATGAGTGATCGCGATTGCGCGGTCGATCCTTTCGAGTGTCTTATCTTTCCCGAGGATCTCCGCAAGTTGAAAAGGGTCGGGTGACTTTTCCATACCTGAAAGCGCATAGCGCAGGGGCCATAGCACCTGCCCCCTCCCCTCCCCGTTCGCGTACTCCCAGAGGGCGTTTTTGACGTTTTCTCGCGTAAAATCACCGTCTTTGACGCCCCCGATAAGGGTTTTTGTCTTTACGAGGCGTTCAAGAAGTTTTGTGGAGTCGCGCTCGTCCTTCCAGAACAGACGTTCCTTTTCGTAGGTGGGTTCCGCGAAATAGTAAGAGAGCTCGCCGGCTGCGGAAAGCGAAGTGATCTCGCCGAAATGGCTGATGCGCTCGATCACGGTCGGGAGGATCTTGAGCAGTTTCGTCTTTTCATACCCAGGGAGCGTCTTAATCTCGGGTGCGAGGAAGGACTCGAAGTGCGCCGCCTGTTCGTCGCGTGAAAGTCGCTTGATGTGCTCTTTGTTTATCCACTCCAACTTTTCCGGATTGAAGACCGCACCGGGTTTTTGCATGCGCTCGAGCGAAAAAGAGTCCACTAGCTCCGAGAGCGTGAAGATCTCCTGTTCGGTCCCCGGATTCCATCCGAGGAGCGCCATGAAGTTGAGCATCGCAGCCGGAAGGTAACCGTCCTCCTGATATTCAAGTGCGGGACGTACCAACGGGTCGCGCTTCGAAAGTTTCGCTCGCGCCTCATTCAAGATGACCGAGCCGTGCGCATAGATCGGACGTTTGGCACCGATCGCCTCTTGGATGAGTATCTGTCTCGGGGTGTTCGAAACATGTTCTTGCCCGCGGATGACGTGAGTCACACCCATCTCGTGGTCGTCGACAACGACCGTGAAGTGGTACAAGGGATTCTCGAAATCTCTCGCGATGACGAAGTCGCCGAGCTCTTCCGTGTCAAAGATAATATCGCCGAGCACTTCGTCGTGGAACGGTACTTTTTTGTTCGGGTTGCGGAAGCGGATCACTTCGCTACGCTGACCGACCTCCTTCGGCTCCTCCTTCGAGAGGTACGCCTTGTCCGCGGCAATGAGTTTCTCGAGGTAATCGCGGTAAAGAGCGGTACGGTCCGATTGGCGGTAGTACGCATCGTGTTCGAGCCCGAGCCAGCGGAATACGTCGAGGAAATACTCCTCGTACTCTTTCTTTGAGCGCACCCTGTCTGTGTCCTCGCACCGGAGGATATATGTGCCACCATGCTTGCGGGCGAAGAGATAATTATAGAGCGCGGAGCGGATACCGCCGACGTGGAATTTCCCCGTCGGGCTTGGTGCGAATCGTGTGACAACGGCGGCATGCTTCGTGCTAGTCATGTTTGAGAGCGATCGCAAGGACGGCGCGGGCAATCTTTTCCGCCGCGTCGGTCTTTGCAAAACTTTTCGCGCCGACAGCCATCGATTCCTGTTTTTCGCGACTCTCCATGATCGAAGAGACGATAGAAAGGAACAGTTCGGGTTTGAGATTCTGTTCCTCGATGACCGTTGCCGCGCCGGTACGTGCGTAACTGTAGGCGTTCTCGCGCTGGTGGTCGTCGTGCGCTATGGCAAGCGGAATGAGCGCCGACGGCTTTCCCCAGACGGCGATCTCGAAGATGGACGAGCCCGCACGGGAAATGACCAAGTTCGCCGCCTTTGCCGCAAGATGCAGTTGCTTCGAATCGAGGTAGGGGTACGGATGGTAGCGGTTGCCCTGAATCGACTTGGCGAGGGCGCCTTCCGCGCGTTTTTTTATCCAGTCGAAATTCTTTTCTCCCGTTTGGTGGATGACCTGATAGCGTTCCACGAGCCGCGCAATGATGTCGATCAGGTTCTCGTTGATCTTCTCCGCTCCTTGCGAACCGCCGATAACAAGTATTGTCGGCAGATTTGGTTCGAGCGAAAGCAGGGTGAGCGGATCCCCCTCCGGCATTTCAAGTAGCGCCTTCCGGATCGGCTGACCGGTGAGCGCGATGCGGTCCTGATGAGTGAAGTATCTTTTCGCTTCCGGATAAGAGAGTGCGACCTTTGTCGCGTAACTTCCGATCCAGCGGTTCACTTTTCCCGGCACGATGTCGGATTCGTGGATGACGACGGGAATACGCAAGAGGCGTGCGGCAAAAAGCGCGGGAAAACTTGCATAGCCGCCCTTTCCGAAGACCACGTCGGGATAGAGGACGGCAAGCCTTACGACGGCGAGGAAACAGCCGTAGAGCGTTTTGAAGGGGTCGAGGAAATTCCAGATTGAAAAGTATGTGCGCTGTTTTCCTGCAACGGTGTTGAGATAGGTGAGGCGTGTGTTGGTGAGGAGCTCGGTATCATACGGGTCGTCGGACATATAGTAGAGCTCGAGGTTTCCGACGCCTTCCTTCGCCGCGATCTCGTTCAACGCCTCTGCGACCGCGACGATCGGATAGAAATGCCCCCCTGTTCCGCCCCCCGCGAATAAGATCTTCATAAGTTCAATGTAGCATATATTTAAGATTTAAGAATTATGATCGAGGAGCTATTCTTAAACCGTACTTCCGCAATCATAGATCCGGAAATTTACGTTTCGCGGTAGCGTGAAATGTTGAGTATGATGCCGACTTCCGCCATTGCGACCAAGAGCGCCGTTCCGCCGTGGGAGATGAAAATGAGCGGGACTCCGGTGAGCGGGAGGAGATTCAGCATCGAGCCGATATTGATGAATGACTGCGCGGTGATGAGGGTGACAAGTCCGATTGCCAAAAGTCCACCGAACATGTCCGGCGCGTGCGCCCCGATCCATAGTCCGCGCAATGCAAAAAGGAGGTAGAGGAGGACGAGAAGCGTTGTTCCCCAAAAACCGAACTCTTCCGCGGCGACGGCAAAAACGGAGTCGCCGTGCGCTTCGGGAAGAAAGTTGAATTTCTGCACGCTTTGTCCGAATCCGCGACCCAGAAGTCCGCCCGAGCCGACGGCGATGAGTGCTTGCCGCACCTGATATCCCGAACCCTGAAAATCGTCGTGATGGAGGAATGTCGAAATGCGCTCGAGGAAGTACGGCCTCGAGATTGCCATTCCCGCGAATGCGATGAGTCCGATGAGTCCCAACAAGAGGAGGTCGCGCATCGCCGCGCCGGCGGTAATGAACATGGCGACGCCTGCCGCCATAGCAATGGCGAACGTGCCGAAGTCGGGCTGGGCAAGGAGAAGGACAGCGGCGATGAGAAAGAACACCACAAGGGGGACGATGCCGAAGTACGGCGAGCGGATACGGCGGTGGAAGAGCGAAAGCCACGCCGCGAGATAGACCACAAGACCGAATTTGAGCAGTTCACCGGGCTGGAATGTGATGAATTTGAGGTCGATCCAACGCGTTGCGCCTCCGTGTTCCATGCCGACGCCCGGAACAAATACTAGCGCAGTCAAGAATATCGTGAAGGCAAGTATGGCGAGGGCGTGTTTGCGGAGAAGACTGTACTTGATGCGCGAGACGAGGGCGAGCGCGCAACCGCCCCCGAGGAAACCGAAAACGACCTGCCCGATGACAATGTTGTTGAAGAGCGACTCCCCCCGCGTTAACGACCCCATTGCGGCGGAAACAAAGACGAAAAGTCCCGCGATGAGGAGTGTGAGGACGATACCGAGGAAGAGGCGGTCAACGGGCTGTTTGTGCATGGCCCCATTATACCGCTTTCGCGGAGCAAGGAGGTGTTGATAAACGGCCTTGTTGAGGGGAAAAATCCCCCGCACCAATTCTCAATCACATGGCCCTTGACGAAAAATTCAAAAGGTGCTACCATTTTTTACGGACATCCAAGGCATTACTATATTCCATAACTGGCTCGCGAGGTACAGTTGCGGAGTTAGAGGAAGTCCTTAGGACCGGAAGCGCTCGAACAGCGTCAATCCGGCTGGGCGATTGCTTCGGCAGTCGTAACGAGGCGTCGAGAGGCGCCTTTTTGTTTGCCAATTTTTTTCTTTGTGCAAGATCGAGTGACCTTTATCCAATGAGCGCAACAATAACGCCCAAAACCGCGAGCACCATGGCGATCACCCAATAACGCATCGTGACTTTATACGGCGGCCAGCCTTTTGCCTGAAAGTGGTTATGGAGCGGCGCGACGATGAATACTTTTTTTCCTCCGCGGTATTTTTTTGAGAGTATCTGGATCAAACTCGACGCGCTCGTTGCAACGAGGAGAAATCCGATGACCAGAAGCGGAACGACCGCTTTGGTGAGGAATGCGACGATGACCAAGGAGGTGGTGAGCGCCATGGTGCCGGTCTCCGAATTGAAGAACCGTGCGGGGGGAATATTGAACCAAAGAAATGCCAAGAGCCCGCCGACCACGACGGATGCATAGGCTGCAAGGTCAATCTGGCCGCCGGCGAATGCAATGACGGCGTATGCCGCATACGCGGCGGCGAACACGCCGCCCGAGAGGCCGTCGACGCCGTCGATGATGCCGCCCGAGTACATGCCGATAACAAAAAGAATGAAAAAAGGAACAAAAAAGATGCCGACATAGAGATCGCCCCAGAACGGGATATGTATCGTGTCCACGCCGAGTTTGACGTAAAACCACCATGCGCCGAGCATTCCGAGGAGGAAGACGAATACGAGGCGCGTCGTGAGCGAAAGGCCGCCGCCTTTATATGAGCCCTGATCGCGGCAGACGAGATAATCGTCGATCAGTCCGCACAATGCTCCGGCAATGAGGATGAAGAGCGGGAGCCACGTTTGGTTGCGCGAAAGAAAATTGAGCTTTTCGGTGACCGCATGCGGGAATGCGAGTGAAAGTATCCAGAGTAGTAGCGTCGTGATAAGTACGCTTCCCCACACGACGATGCCGCCCATGCGCGGCGTTTTGCGTTCCTCATCGTTATGCAGTCCTCCCGATATGGTCGCTTTTCCTCCACCCAACGCATGGATGACGCTCGTCTTCTTCCACATGCGATGTTTATAGAGGAAATTCGTGAGGATGGGCGTAAGCAGTATGCCGATGAAGAATGCGAGCGTGGAGGGGGCGAGTATCTTGATGACGTCGGTGATCATATATATAGTGTGGCGGCGCGCGCTTAGTTCGTTTCTTTCGGTGTACTTCCGTTCACGATCGCTTCGGTGGCCGCGGTAATCAATTGTTTGACGTCCGTGAACCTTCCCTCGCGCGTAGACCCGAGGACAACGACGACGATCGGATGGTCGATACCGATATCGACGATCACCACGAGATTTCCGCCTGCAAGGTCGGTATAGCCGGTCTTTGAGCCGATGATGCCGGGGATATGCGGCACATCCTGATTTGTGTTCGCAATGTGATGGATGAAACCGCTTTCCGATTGGATATCCATCACCCCTGACGATGTCGGTAGAAGGATCTCGGGGTGTTTGCGAAATACGTATTCAAAAAGCATGGCCATATCCCGCGCCGAACCGTATCCTCCGCTCCGATTTCCCGCATCAAGTCCGCTTTCGTTGTAAAAGGCGGTCTGCGCGAGCCCAATCGCGCGCGCTTTTTCGTTCATTTTTGCGATGAAGAGACCTTTGTCGGCGGGAACCGCCGCCGCTCCCGAGGTTTTCCCTAGTTCCGCACTTGCCTCCGTTGCAATCGCGCTCGCCCCGTCGTTTGACGATGCGACCAAGGTAAAAGCGAGGAGTTTTTCGAACGTCCATATCTCGCCCACATAGAGACCGGTATCCCCTTCTTCGTAGAGGTCGCCGACACCGATGGTGATCTTTGCGTCCTGAAGAAGTGCTTCGGTCGCCGCAAGCGCCATCATGACCTTGGTGACTGATGCGAGCGGAAGTCGGGCGTCCGCGTTCTCGGCGTAGATCTTGCGGTGCGCGTTGATGTCCCAGACATATGCGCCTTTGGCCGATAGCGCCAGTTGCTCGAAGGGATCGGGTCGTTTTTCCGGAGCGGGTAGCGTCGTTTGCGCGCCCTCGGGAAGGTTTTCCGCGGGTGCGGTCGCCGCCGCTCCGTCGTTTTGGGGAATGCGCTGAAGCGCTTCGATCACCTGCGGGCCGAGCAAAAAGCCCATGACAAGGACGAGGAGGAAAAGCTGGAATTGTGCGGTGCGTGTGATCATGTGTCCCGTTCTCTTATATGCCGATGGAGCGGTCCTTGTCGGTGTGCGAATGAAGTTCCGGATCGTCGTAATTCTCGGCCGCTTCGTTTTCTTCCGCCACGTCGGCGTCTTCCTCGTCCGCCGAAACTTGCTCCCCAGTTTTCGGAGAGAGCGTTTCATCGGCGCTCGCTTGGGCGAATACTTGTCCGCCCGAAGATTCTTCCTCGCGAGTTTGTGCAGGTAAAGCCCCCTCTCCCACTTCTTCCGCTTTTGCCGCAATGAAACTTTCCAGTGACGCCATTGCCGATGCGTACTCGGGCAGGTCTTCAATCTTGGAAACGCCCATATACTCGAGCAGTTGGAACGTCGGCTGATACAAATAACTCCGTTGGTCTTTGGGGTTGTCGATCTTCTCGATCAGCCCGCGAATGAGGAGATTGCGGAGGATGAACGTCGAATTGACCCCGCGGATATAGTCGATCTCACTTCGAGTGACCGGCCCCTTGTAGAGGACGATGGAAAACGTTTCGAGGGAGGCCTTGGAAAGGTCACGGGAGAGCTCTTCTTTGGTCATCTGCTCGATCAGCTCGCTTGCTTCCGGCCGAGTGCCGAGCGTCACCTCGTCGCCTTTTCGGACGAGGCAGAGCCCTGTCTCCACGAGCGACTTCTCGAGCGTCGCCAGAGCCTCCTTTACCTCCCCTTCGGGCCGTTTGAGCGCGCTCGCGAGCCGTTTGATGCTCATCGGCTCGGCTTGGTAAAAAAGGACCGCGGAGATCGCCTTTGGGAGTTCCATAGTGTGCCTAGTTTAGCGTAAAAGGCCTCTTGAGAAAAGGTCTTGGGCGGGTATAAGTGTTCATTTTTATGCGTATTGCGGTGTGTCGAGTTTGCGTGTTTCGATGTCGATATCCCCATACTCTTCGTGTTGTGTCACATGGACGACGCCCTGCTTCACGAGCTCGAGCATGGCGAGGAAGGAGACAATGATTTCGAGGCGCTCCTCTTTCGACGGCTGTTTCCCTTTTTTATAACGTGAGAAGTTGCCGAAACTTGTCCGGAGCGTCTCGCCGACGCGCTTCGCAAGCCGGCTCATCATTTCCTCGATCGAGACGATCTTCCGCACGGTCGCTTTCGGAAGTTCGATTTTCTTCGGAAGTGCCGCGAGTACGGCGCGCATCGACTCCCCCACCGAGGCGGCCGAGCAATGTTTCTCCGGCGCAAAGACGGGAATGAGCTCGGGACGGCCGCTCCGCTCAAAGATGAGCTCTTTGCCGAAGTTGACGCGGATATGTTCTCCAAGCCCGCGGAAAAGCTCGTACATCGCAAGGCGGCGCTTCAAGTCGTCGATGTCTCCCTTCTCTTCGTCACCAAGGTCAAGCTCCGGCAAGAGCGCCTTGGATTTGATAAGGACGAGTGTCGAGGCGACCAGAAGAAAGTTGGCGACGTCGTTCATGGGAAATGCCTCGAATTTGCGGATGTGCTCGATATATTCATCGGCAACTTTCGCCAGCGCAAAGTCACCGATGAAGAGTTTGCGCTTCTCGATAAGCGTGAGGAGAAGGTCTAAAGGCCCCTCGAACCGCTCGGTCTTCATGTGGTATCGGACTTTATGCTCCCCGAGCTGTGGTGTTTCAACGGCCGGTTCCATTTCCCGATTTTAACATGAAAACGTTGTTAAAGGTGTGCCCACCATACAAGGTGGAACCTTAAGAATTAATTCCCAAGGCTCCACCTTGTGTGCGCGGTCAGACCAGAAGGAACATGCCCGCCGCGACAGAGAGGAAGAGCGCTATTTTGAGCCCGATATGCTTCTCCTCGAAATAGATATTTCCGGAAACGATTGCCCAAAGAACGGAGACCGCCCGCTTGGCCGCAGTGATGGTCGACGCCGGTGCGAAAAGATAGGCGAAGCTGATAAGGACCCCGCCGATCCCCGCCGTGAAGGACTGTACAAAGAAAGGACGCTTGAGGAGCATCCGGAGCGGATTCTCGTGGCCGAGCCGGAGCGCCATGAAAAATAAATAGACGAGCAGGATGATATGGGTAATCAACTGTTCCGCCTCGACGGAATTGAAGTGCGTGATGTTGTATTTGAAGAGCGAGATTGTGAGTACGGGAAAAATCGTCGCCAAGATGACGAATCTGATCCCCTCTTTGTGTATTCCGTGGTTGAGAAATGCGACCAAAAGCGTGAGCACTATCACGACGATACCGAAGATCTGCGGAAGCGTGAGCGTGTACCCGAGCCAAAGGTCCGCAAGCAAAAGAAGCGGAATCGTCCCGGTGCGCACGAAGCCGAAGGTGCTCCGATCGGACTGGACGACCGCAAGGGTGCCCACGTAGATGAGCCCGACTTCGATGAGACTGCGCAGAAGGAGCGTCGGAAGCGACGCCATGGAGAAGATGAACTCGCCTTTCCAGAGGATGATGACGAGGAACCACAGCGTGCTCCAGATGAGACTCAAAAAGGCCATCGTGAAGACGGTCTCTTTTTTGTTTTGCACCTCCTTCTTCCCGATCAAGGTCGAGATCTCGTCAAAAAAAGTCCCTATCGACACAAGAACAATGCCGAGCATACCTATGGTTTCCTTCCACTAAGGATAAAGCAGGGAAAAATGTTTCGCGGCTCGAACGCAATAGCCACGTCGGCGAACTTCTCTTCAAGCGGCTTCTTCATGAGCCAGCTGTACTGGTGGGAGAAGATAAAGACCCCTTTTGGCGCCAGCATGTTGTGAGCGTCGGCAACGACCTTTTGGCGCTCTTCCGGTGTAAGGTAAAAAGACGGCAGAGAAGCAACGACCGCATCGGCTCCTCGCATGGAGAAGAGGTCGTCCGGCGAGAGGTCCTGCGCCATTTTGGGGACGATCGTGAGGCGCGGGTCGGCGACCTTTTTGAGCGCTTCCACGAAGTCGAGATTAGGCTCAACGACGATAAGTCGCGCGTCAGAAGGAAGCACGCGAAGGATCTTCCGCGTAATCGTGCCCTCTCCGGGTCCGTATTCAACGACGAGGCGCGGCGCTTTGGGAAGCAAGCGAAGCACCGCGGCAACGACATAATCGGAGCTCATGGTAAGCGCGCCGACCTTGTGGTCCTTGAGGGCGTTTTGGAGGAACTTTGCCCGTTCGAGGATGTTCTTCATTGGACCACAATTCTAACACGAATCGCCCGATGCGTAAAAAGCACGCCGCCGATCAACTATCAAGATCAAATTTCCTGTTGTGGTCAACGACGTTATTTTTTATGATACCCACCGCTCTGGTCAGGCGCACATATTTTTCTTTTAGTTCCCTATACTTTGCGGGAGAGATACTCGTTTCTTCTTTGAGATAATTCAATAGTCCCACAATGGGAGCAAGTGCTTCTTTTGCTGGTTCTCGTAGGGGGTGTCGCGGCGCATCCTCCATCCGAAGGTCGACGATGGCGTGCAACTCCGCGAGCGAATAAGTCGACTCGAACGAGGCGACCAATTTTTCGAACTCCGCAACTTGCGGACCACCCTCACTCGGTCCCCTTTGTGAAACACCGTGTTCGGGGTGGTCTTTCATGTACTGCTGTAACCGTTCCTCCGCCTCTTGTCGTTCCAGCTGTTGTGGTGTGAGTTCTCCCAGATTTGCCATGCCGTAACACTAACACAGTTCGTCCCGCGGACCAATCATTCGCAGTTGCTCGGAAAAGTCTTACTTCAGGACCGTTTCTTTGAGCAAGATCTTTTCCGAGGAAAACTCAACGAGAAAAGTTTTGCGCTCGAGCAGTTCGCCGGAGAGTGTTTCCACTGAGACGCGCCACTTTCCTGGTGCAACGGTCTCTTTGATGGAGTACCCGCGATAACCGCCGTCGCGACCGCCCACAATCGGGAAGGACACGCGGTGGAGGGTCTTCCACTCCCCCGTTTGCGTGTCCGCGAACTCCCACCGGTGCACGATCGGTGTCCCCATGGCGATCGGCGCAAAGACGGCACTATAAAAATACGCCGGTTCCCCGCGCGAAAGACGGAGTACTTCTGGTGATTTCCACGGCATCCCGCTACCTCCCCCCGCAGAAATTTCAGCAGAACCGACATAGTTACCGTTCACATCACGAACAATGTAATGATAGACGCCGCTCTCACGAAGGAGTAGCGGTATCGGTGGGATCAAATGCGTGAAATAGAGCACATTGATAAGAAGGTACATCCCGCCCACCATAATAAGTACGCCGAAAATATTCTCGCGGACAGTCGTACGGGAGTGAAGCGTGATGAAGGCGATGAGGAGAAGCGTTCCGACGAAACTCACTCCTCCGGCGATAAGAAAAGGTATCGTTCCCAACTCGCGAAGAATTATTGGCGTACAGAGGACTGCCGCCATGGTGAAAACGAAAAAGAACGTGCCGAGTTGGAACTTGAACAACCGCACGCGGTCGCGAAACACTTCGTTCCCGAGGAACATCGCTCCGAGGAGGAGCATAAAAGGCCAGCTTCCCGCCAAGGCCGCGCTCCGTGAATAGTAGACGAAGAGCATGCTCATCAGTGCGCCGAAGACGAATTGTATCGCGGTCGGAAGAATGCCGAGGAGCCACGGGGATACCGGCCTCTTCGTCGCCTTCTGCCCCAAGGTTTGTTGGAGGGCAATGGCGAGTCCCGCTAACAAAAGATAAACCCCGAGAACAAGCGGAGTGTACGGACTATCGATCCGCGGAGCGAAAGTGTAGTCGAGCATGAAGCCGACGACGAAGGCGATCCCCGAAAGATGCCGCTCGTACTTTCGCATGAGGTCCATACGGACACACTAACACGTCCGGCAAAGAAGAAAAACAACAGTTTTTGTGGGCGACAGTGGATCTTATGACGGGTGGTTGCTCACTGCTCCTGGATAAGTAGTGGCACTCTTCCCATGCCGCGGCCGGCGGGATAGAGACGCTGGTTGTTCTCTCCGTTCGGGTCCATCATCCACGTCTCGCCGCCGTTCTTTCCTCCCCAACTGTAGACGATCCACTTGCCGTCCGTCGACCACGCGGGGTCGTCGGCTACGATGCAAACGTCAGGGCCGCGATCTTGTAATTCCTGTTGTGTGGTCACCGGTTTGCATGCCGTGAGCAGTCTGCGGGGGCCGCCGTCGGCCGGTATGACTCCGACATTGCGATATCCGTAAGTGATTATGTCTTGTGTAAATCCTGCCGCGCCCGGATCGGACTCTTTGCCGGTGTAAATAGCGACCGTGGTCTCGTCGGGAGAAATTGCCGAGGCGTTCGCATCCGGATAGTCGGGATCGCCCGTGAAGGTGAGCTGTTTTGTTCCTGTGCCGTCGGTGTTGATGCGGAAGATCTCGTTGTGAATACCGTCGAGCACGTGAGTGGGCACCGTATAGGTGAGCCACGTACCGGATAGTGCGAGGGACGGGGCGCCGCCGTTGACCACCAGTTGTCGAAGTCCCGAGCCGTCTTTGTGAATAACCCAGATGCCGTTGTTTGCCCAAAAGGCAATGAGGCCGTTCTTCGCCAGTTGGGGTTGAAGGATCGGTCCCACCTCGAGATCTCCGACCTGTTTTGCGTTGCTGCCGTCGGCATCCATGATCCAGACCTGTGGGGAGCCGCTTCGGTCAGAGACAAAGATGATCTTTCCGTCGGGTGTCCACGACGGATGTTGATTATTGGGTCCGGTCAACATTGTTTTGCCGGTGCCGTCGGCGCGAACCGTGAATATGGAGACATGTGTGACGGGATACCCCTTTTGATTCAACTGCTCACGCATTGTGCCGTCGTTCATGACCAGAAGTCCGCGCTCTTTTACATAAGCGCTTGCGTCGGTCGGTCCGGAAGGAGTTGAACCGTCGGCGTTTGATGTCGGTCGCCAAGAGTATCTCATCGGTCCGCCTCCGGAAACAGTGAAAAGAATGTGCCGATTTGTTCCGTCGATATTCGTAGCACCGACACCGATTGGCTCGGGTGTCGTTCCGTAGATCGGAAGCGTGGGGTGGAAGACCATTTTGCTGTCCGGTGACCATGCCGGGTCGTCACCTTGGGTCAGCATGCGTTGGTCCGTCCCGTCAGCGTTCATCACCCAAATATGCCATGTTGCCATGATCGATCTGTCGCGCGCGGTCGGCTGGCCGGTGCCCTTTCGCACATCCTCGCTCAACTGAAACATCTCCACTCCGTTCCAGTAGGCGATATATTTCCCGTTAGGTGACCACGCCGGAACTTTCTGCTCTATTGGAGCGCCAATCGTGCCGTCGTAGGACGTTTGTGTCAGCCGAACAGGATCCATACCGTCGGCGTTCATCCGCCAAATTTGGAATATGCCGCCGTCGCGGTCGGAGGTGAAAACAATGTTCTTGCCGTCGGGTGACCAACTGGGCACAACGTCCGAGCTACCCCCCGAGGTAATTTGATTTTTATTCGTGCCGTCAGCGTCCATGACCCATATTTTGAGTTTGAATACTGCCATCGGATCACCCGCCACCGCTTTCATTTGCTTCGTCGGATCTCCCGTTACCACACCGCTCGCATAGGCAATGCGCTGACCGTCAGGTGACCAATCGGGCACAATGCTCATGGTGCCGGACTCCTTTTCGGTAACGGTCGTATTGTTTGCACCGTCGGCGTCCATGACGTGGATGACGGCACCGTTTTTGATCTCGGATTGCGCTACGTAGGCGATCTTTTTCCCGTCAGGAGACCACTTCGGCATGATATTGCCGTTGTCGTCGTGAGTCAGCTGTTTTCGCGTGGTGCCGTCGGGTGAAACGGCAAAAACTTGAAAGTGGCCCGCATCATCCTGATACGAAACGGCGATGAGACTGTCCGTGGTTGTGGTTTGAGCGTTCTTCACCGGAGGCGTCGCCGGTTTTCGTAGCAAAACAAAGTACCCCGCTACTCCGACGAGAAGTACGATGATGCCAACGACAACGATACGCACGGATCCTTTTCGGTTCATTTTTTTCTCCCCCGACTCTTTCAGCGTCGGCATACTGTCGGGGACCGTCCCTGTGCCGCTATTTTTCCAGTTTTTTCAGCAATTCTTGCGCACGCCTTGCATCGTCCGGCGTCCAGTCTGTGCCGGCCGTTTGTCTTCGTGACAACTCGACATATTCTCGCCTTTCTTCCTCGGTCGCACTCGGCGTCTCCATACTGCTTAAGGTCTTGAATTCCGCGAGTTCGTCGGCGGTAAATTCGCGATCCATTTGGATCCTTCGCAACTCTGCAAGTCGGTCGCGTTCATTTGTCTGCAGTCCTAATCCTTTTTCCATATGCATTTGTGTTCGGTTGCTAAATCTCTCCCCCGTTCTCCGTGTATGAGGTGAGCATACACCATGTCTTTTGATCCGCCAAATAAGGTGTGGGCGGCTCAATCTACTCTCCATTCAAAAACTTTTGGTACGCGGCGACTGCTTCGGGGCTAAAAATTATTTTCGTCAGCAATCCTCCGGCGTATGTATCAGCCGCGTTTAACATTAAAACAGTTGCGCCGTGGTTATAATGCCAGCTTAAATACGTAGTCGGATCAACCGTCTCCCCCCCCAAAGTGGTTGGGGCTGATTCGGTGCCTGCCCAATGAGGGCTACCGCGCTCTTTGAGCGGTTGGTACAGGGCGTTGAAGTTATCGGTAATCGGTCCTTCAGTATAGGTGCTCCATCCTGGTCGCGAGTAGTCGTTGAACGCTGTCCAAATCGGAGCGTTGGTGTATTGCAATATGGGGCCGCTCGCTCCGGCAGCGACATGACCATAGAGTTTGTTCATGGAAATTTCGGCATCCACAAATTGTTTTCCCCAATAAGCCGCGAATTCCTGATTAATTTTTGCCAGCGCATCCGAATAATCTTTTGGCGGATTTGATTTTGAGTATCCAGCGTTTGTGAGCGCGCAATAACCCAAACGGATCTTTGCCGCCCCGTCCCTGCTCATTTGTTCTCCCATTTTTTTATCTATTTGGTCAATGACGGAATAATCGTCAAGGGATAATTCGTCCGTAAGAGTGAGTCCGGCAAAAAGATGTTCCTTCTCGTTCTTTTTTAAATCATTGATGCCATCTTTGATGGCGGGAGCGAGAATTGCAGATACTATTCGCGTAATCTCGGATTTAATTTGGGTGCTGTTATAGCACATGTGGGGCTTGGTTTTCGTGCCTATCTGCAGAGAGTAACGCGCCTTAACAGGGGTACCCTCCCAGTCGGTCCACTCCACATTCTTTTTATTCTGGAGATTATATCCGGGCTGGTTCGGGTCAAACCAATTCCAGAGGTCTGGACGGCTGTCCCACACTAAATGCGATATGACACTAAAGTAAACCGCAACATTTCGTTTTTTGGCGACCTCAAACGACTGCTTAATTACCCACTCAAGTTTTCCCGGCATCGCCTTTTCCACAACCCACGGAGGAAGGATCACCATAAAGCCCAGCTGTCTCTGTTTACCGTCGCCGATGGCACCAACGCGAGTAATCACCTCTTCTACCTCCTTGTCTATAACATTGAAGGTCTGATCTTTTGGTGCCTCGTAGATTACATCGGCGGTTTTGATGCCGAAGATAAGGTATTGGGTTTCGTCAGCATAAGATATCACAGGTGCTGGGGTCGAATCGGACAAAGGATTAGTCGGGGCAGGCCGAGTTGATATAAACACAAATCCCACTACCCCGATAAGGAGGACGATGGCGCCGATGACTTTGATATTCGCGAATCCTTTTTTATACTGAGGTTGCCCGCAGTGAGCCTGTTGAAACTGTCGAATGTGTTGGTTCATGTTGACATCTTATTTATTATTTAACTGTCTCCCCCGCTTAAAAACTTTTGGTATGCAGCTATGGCCTCGGGCCCTTCTGTGACGATACGAAACGGATTCGTGCTTTTAAGCGCGTCCCCGCCCATACCCCATGAGAAAATGTTCACCAGCGTCGCTCCGTGGTTAAACATCCGTGCAAGGTAGGTTTCCATGCTCATGCCGGAGCTGTCCGCGCTCTGTCCGGGGATAACATTCGTGCCTTCGCTTGAAGCCCAGCCGATGGTGGGGTGATTGGCGAGTTCCCTGTAGATCGCGTCAAATATTCCTTTATCAGGATAGGTACTAAAGCCGGGACGGGAGTAATCGTTGAACGCCGCGGAAAAAGGAGAGTGCCTGCTGAGCGCTGAATAGGTCGGATTGGAAATGTCGAGGCCTTTAGCGATCACATCCAAAGGAGGCATTGATTTTTCGTCAATATAGGCGATATGCGTGTAGATCTTTTCTTTCGGGACGCCGGCGCCGTTAAGCTCTTTGGCCCACAGGAGAGCGAAGTCGCGTACGACGTCGTCAAGCGCCGTATCAAAGTTTGCCGGAGGATTCTCGGCGCTATAGCCGAGGTTAGAGAGCGCACAGTAACCAATCCGTACCTGGGGCGCCTTGTCCTGATCCATAAGTGTGGCAACGGCTGGAACAGTTTTTCCGTAATACGAATAATCAATGAGATGCGTTTCCCAGCCCGAAATAACGCCGGCGAAGAGATGCTCCTTGTTAATGCTTTTGAGGTGAGCGATGCCTTGCGCGATGGCGGGACCGATAACGTCTCTGGCCTCTTTGGATACCGCGTTCACAATTTCCGGACTGTTGTAGCACATCTGTGGGGGAAGGGCTACCATGACCCAATCTACATAACGGTGCGGGAAAACGGTGCCGTTCCAGTCAGTCCACTCAATGTTCTTGGGGTTCTTCAGGAGGTCGGTTCTTTTGGCCCACCACATAGAGTCGTCAACGTGGAATCCAACGGCGATATTCTTTTCTTCCGCTATCGCAAATGAATCACTGATCAAGCGGCGAATATCCGCGTCGGTGTAGTCAAATGAGATAGGGCCCGGGATAAAAGCAAGTTTTTGGTGTTCGTTCCCGGTGGTGCCAATGGTACTAATGAGACTGTCTGTAAAACTGGAGAGAACGGCTTTTGATGGCGGGGCGAAAAGAGTTGCGGAATCGCCTACGGGTTTCGTCGGGTCTCCGGCGCCGATGAAAACCTGGAACGCAAGATAGCGTGTTTCGGTTGAACTGCTTTGGGTTTGAAGCGTCTCAACACCGTTATTTAAGGAGGTGGGTGCCGACCCGCTTTGCCGGGAAGAAATGAAACCAAGTCCGCTCGCCAGAAGCAGGATGATTCCGATGACGATGAAGGACCACTTACTTTTCCGCGGTAGCGGCGAGAACTCAAATCCTCTTCCTCTCATGACGCTCATGATAACAGATTCAAGTAAAAAGTTTACCCACCCCGCCGCATTTCCTTTTATTCGCGCACCAATACCTCGTGCGTAAGCACGGGGAGATTCATTCGCCCATTCGCTCGAATAAGAGCATATAGGGAGTGGGTATTTGGCCACGATGCTGATGTCCGACGGCACGATGATGCATCGGCTTTTTGGAGGCCCACACGGCAGTGTATAAAAAAGCGCGGAGAATGTCCGCGCATCGTGACCCTTACAGCAATATGGCCCCCTCGTACTGCCAGTAGTAACGAATATGGCCGTCCGGGAAAAAGATGATGTTGCGCATTCCGTCGGCGTCGGGTTGCACGGAGAGACAGTTGTTGAGGCAGATATTCTGCCCGTGCAAGTCGTAAACGACTGCGCCATGTCCCAAGACCATCAGTTTTGAACCGTTCGATTCGAGATGCGCCTGTATCTCCCCCAGTTGTTCGTCGCGAAGACAATGTGCCGTCGTCCAGTTCCACGACTCAAGGTGACCGTTGTGTTCCGCGTCGGGTTTGTTGACCGGCGTGAGCGTGAGCTGTTCAACCTTGTTTTCTTGAGCAAAGCAAAGGAGTTTATCCAACGTTCGACTGCTGTCGACAAACCCGTTGGCGGCGATACAGGTCAAACGCACCGAGAAGCCGTACTCGTGAAGCGTCCCGATAAGCCGCGGTAGATCGATGTAATTTTTTTTGTACGGTACGTAGACCTCGCGATTCTTTTCCGGTTCGTAGTGCACGATGGAAACCGCGATCGTGGTCATTCCCTTCTCGTACCAAGTTTTCAGGTGACGGTCGTAACTGTCGATTTTTTCGGCGAGCACGATCCCGTTGGTCTGAAGCTCAATCAATGGAAACTCATATTTTCCCATCTTTTCCAGGTATTTCGTGATCTGGTCCGGAAATAGGGTCGGCTCCCCCTTCCCGGTAAACATGGCGGTTGTCACGCCACAGCTTTTTGCCAGACGACAGGCCACTTCAAAATTGCGCCAATTCACCGCAGGCTCCTTGAGCCTAACGCCCAACGGTGGCGTCATCCTTGAAATACAGAACGGGCAACGCGCATTGCAGGCCTCGCTCCCGGCGAGAATACTGAATGTCTGAACTCTCATCCTTCCACCTCGCTCAATTGTGAATACAAGCGCTGACAAAAATATAACAGGCAATTCAGCATCTTGTCAAGACCACACCCCGAAATGCAGCATTCCTTATTCGCCCATTCGAGCGCGACCAATTTTTCTTATCCGCCTCAGGTGGATTAGAAAAATGGAAGCAACCTAAAAATGCCTTGCGGTACCCCGTTGAGCATTTTGGAAGTCCCGTGGGGTACTCTTGTGGTGAAGGGTTCCGTGAAAATATTAGAACACGCCAGTGAGCAATTAATCGTGACTGTCCCTTTTTTCTACAGTTACCCGCCGATAAGCGTTCGGAGTTTTCCCTCAACCTCATCAATCGTCGCATCGGAAACGGTTTCAACGTAACGGGCGTTGCGTACTTTCCAGTCGAGCGAACGAATGTGGTCTGCGAGAACAACCCCGATCGTTTGGGTAAAGTTAAGCGGAACTTCAAAACTGTACCCCTTGCTCGCGGAAGTGATCGGGCACATGAGGGCAAGCCCTGTCTTCGCGTTGTAGAGCTTCGGAGAAACCACCAGCACCGGACGAACACCTTTTTGTTCGTGTCCTTTTGTGGGAGTAAGGTCGAGCCAGACGATGTCTCCCCGCTCGGGAATATATTTTGCCTTTACCATACTTCTCGGCCCTTCGGGTCGCCCCAATCCGATGCTTTGTGTTGTTTCTTCGTATCAATACGAGCGACAAGGTCCTTGAGTGTGTAGGTTTGCTTTTTCGCGAGACGAACAAGCAGAACGTCGCCTTCGCGCCCTATGTCAACTGCGGTGCCCGAGCGAAGCCCACCGGCCACCTCCTTGGGTATGCGCACCGCCAAACTATTTCCCCATTTTTGTACTTTTGTTGTCATGTATATACATTGTATCTACTTCCTTCCCGCTGTCAATATCTCGGGGGACGATACAGAAAAACAAGGGAGAAACCTTAAAGTTCCAAGGTCTCACCTTTGCGTAAAGCCCCAAGGAGAGACCTTGGAATTTAGTAACAGCGTCCCGCGAACTAGTAACTCCGCAATTTGTTGATGTTGGCGTGCTGACGGATCTTCTCGTGCGCCTTGGCTTCGATCTGGCGAATACGTTCACGCGTGACGCCGAATTCGCGGCCGACTTCTTCAAGCGTATGCGTGACGCCGTCCAAAAGTCCGTGACGCATCTCCAAGATCTTGCGCTCTTTGGGTGAGAGGTCGTCCAAGATCTCACCCACCTGGTCCGCCAAGATACGGCGCGAGGATTCGGCGTCCGGTGACAATATCTTCTCGTCAGCGATGAACTCTCCTAGGGTCGACTTCTCGTCGTCGTCGCCTATCGGCTTCTCTAGGGAGACGGTGTCCTGATCGATGTTCTCGATGACGCGGACGCGCTCGACGTCGATACCCATTTCGACCGAGATCTCCTCGGCCATCGGTTCGCGCCCGAGGTCCTGCGTCATACGGCGAACGACCTGTTTGTACTTCGCAATGGTCTCCACCATGTGAACAGGAATGCGGATGGTGCGCGATTGGTCGGCCAGAGCACGTGTGATCGCTTGCCTGATCCACCACGTCGCATAGGTCGAGAATTTGTAGCCCTTGGACCAGTCAAATTTGTCGACGG
>MHLS01000029.1:10830-11433 GCA_001819095.1 Candidatus Lloydbacteria bacterium RIFCSPLOWO2_02_FULL_54_12 | reverse complement strand
GATCGGTGCATACGGATATATTATCCGTTGCATTAGATTATTGGAGAAAAGTTAGTAATAATTCCGGTTTCTTCTAAGCCCTCTAACTCGGAGTTGAGTAGCATCCCTTTAAAAATAAAATTTTGTGTCTTATTTATCACAAAAGATGTTCTTTGATGCTTTTAAAGATAGCGTTGTATACAGATATGTCTTTTGTTACTGGCAAATGAATTTGTATGTTGTAATGAAATTCGGTCCCTAACTTTTTTGGTTCCTCCGACAAGCGCCCATCTCTTGTTCCCAGATCGACACCCTCTTCTCTTGTTTGTTTTTGTTGTACGCCGCCAAACTCAGCAATCGTAGCAAGTGCCTTAAAGGTTAGCGCCATTTGCTGTACAAGAGAATTTCCTTTTCCTGTTTTTGTGGCAAAAATTCCCTTCAACTTTTCAATCGAAAGGTCGTTCGCCTTTTCATGCGCAAGGAAGAGATCCTCGTATGAGTTTTTCAATGCCTCTCCCAAAACGACCTTTGCCTCGGACTTGTTTTTATACGCTCTGTATTTTTCTGTTGGACCACCAGAATCGTCAAGAAAGCCGATTCCCTTCAAAACACTGATAAATGCGC
>MHLS01000029.1:5927-10813 GCA_001819095.1 Candidatus Lloydbacteria bacterium RIFCSPLOWO2_02_FULL_54_12 | reverse complement strand
GAGATTTCAAAAATTCATTTGTAAAACGCGTAGGTACTCCTGCGTCTTGTATCGCCGACATCATGTCGGGCAATCTTTTTGTTGCCATCAAATATGCCTCGCTTATCATGGTTGGTTGGGTATTTATTTTTAATAATGTGGGCGACCTGCCCAATGTCATCCGGCCAGCGATCACTCTGAATTTAGGGGCTATCCTACCACCGCGCCCAGAAGGCGCAACGGCAAACGGCTCATTCTCGCAAGATTGAGCCGTTTGGCTCCCAAAGCAAGCACTCCAAAATCCAGGGAACGATAGGACGTCTGTGGATAAACTCCGCAATCGGCGCGGGTATCATACTATAATACAAACATGGCCAGTAACCAGATTTTTAAAGCGGTGTACTTTTCGGACTACAAGGAGGCAAACCCCGGGGCGAAAGGATTTATTTTGGCCTTTGGAGAAAGAAATAAAGATTTATATAAAAATATCGCCGGCTTTGGAAGTAACGAGCTACGCAATTTGCTTGGGACAGACTCCTACTTAGACCTTGAGCGGCGGGCTCAACAGGAGGGGTTGCCAGTAAATACTTACTGTCTTTGGTATCTCCGAAAAAACTTTGCCACGGAACGGGCGCAAACCGTCATAAGCAAAAGCGAGAAAACGATTTCACGTTTTGAAAACAAAGTGATTGAGGGTGATTGCTTAAAAGTAATGAGTGGCATCCCCTCAAAATCAATAGACATGGTCTTATGCGATCTACCTTACGGAACAACGCAAAATCGTTGGGACGGAGTAATTCCGTTCGACCAACTCTGGGTACACTACGAGCGCATCATTAAAGATAACGGCGTTATTGCCCTTACGGGGCAAGGCCTTTTTACTGCCAACCTAATGCTCTCTAATCAAAAACTATTTAAATACAAAATTACTTGGGTAAAATCAAAACCAACCAACTTCTTAAACGCAAAAAAACAACCGCTCCGCAAGCATGAAGATATTTGTATTTTCTACAAAAATCAGCCCGAATATAACCCGCAAATGTCTAGCGGTGAGCCATACAACAAGGGTTTTAGAAAAGATCAACTAACAGGGAGCTACGGCGACTTCAAAACAGTTGAGGTAAAAAGTAGCGGCGAGAGATATCCGACCGATGTAGTCTACTTTAAAACTGCTGAAAGCGAGGGGGAAGTTTACCACCCTACGCAAAAACCCGTGGAACTCGGCCGCTATCTTATTCGTACCTTCACGAAAGAGGGCGACATTGTCTTAGACAACACTTGCGGAAGCGGCAGTTTCCTCGTTTCGGCGGTGCTCGAAGGAAGAAAGTTCGTCGGAATCGAAAAAAATGAAGAGGTATATCTTTTCAAAAAAGATAAGGTTGATTACATCGAGATTTCCAAAAAACGAGTGCGGGAAGCGGTGGCTCAATATAAAGCAAGAAATCTTCAGCTATTTTAGATTCCCTCAAAAGGTTCCTCTTTGAGAACACCTTCTGCTTTCTGCAACTCTTCATCGGTGAGTTCTCCCTTTTTCTTCAGCCACCTCAATAAGTGAAAGTACTGGTTAGGATGCAAAATTGGCTTTACGATTTTATCAACGCCAGTTTCCTTTTGAATGAACGCCAAATGTTTTTCTCCGAGAATGCCGCGGCCAATAAGATCGTGGGTGATTCTTACTGCATCAACGGAGGTTAGATTAAAATCGCCATGGTGCTTTTTGTCTTTCTCAACATCAGCGGGCTCAATATTCAATAGGTCTTCTATCTTCTCTAAGCCATTAAGATTTCGGTTATAAAATTCTATTTGTTGCCCTCGATAAGTAAACCAGGTTTTCCCTTGTTCGGTAAGGGAGCCACGCGGCAAATAGACACCCTCGCGCAGAACTCGTTCTTTTGACACCCAACCGCAAACATAGAGCACCCATTTTTTCTGTCGTGTGGTTCCGGGAAGTGTGCGCTTGCTCGGTGTTTCAAGATGGGTCATCAAGTAAATGTCTGCATCCAACTTCTCGTCGTGAATTTGACGCGCAAAGAAGTTGTGTTTTGCCTCTCTCGCTATCCCATCGCTACTCTCGTATTTCTCCTTAAAAGGCAGAGCGCCTCCGCGACATTTCACATCTAGTTTTACGCCAGACGGCAAAAGAACATCAAACCCGAGGGGATGACCTTCGGGGTTAACTTCTGGCATTTCAAACTTGTTTCGTATAACCATTTCTGCAAGTGCGCCAAATCCCTGTTCTTCTGAACTTCCCCTTTCCGCTCCTGTTCGATTCTGATTGACGACAATTTGCTCGGCCGCTTTTTGCCTTAACCGAAAACCGAGCTCATCGGTGAGCTTTATAATAATTGGTGTTGGATGGTGATATTTATACATAACCTTGTGCTAACATCGCGTCGGCGACTCTCACGAAACCGCCGATGTTGGCGCCTCTTACGTAGTCCACTTTCCCCTTCTCGTCTTTGCCGTACTTCATGCACGTTGCGTGGATGTTCTTCATTATCTCTTTCAACTTCGCGTCCACTTCTTCCGCCGTCCATGAGAGGCGGAGACTGTTCTGTGACATTTCGAGGCCCGAGACTGCGACGCCGCCCGCGTTCGAGGCCTTGCCCGGCGCGAAAAGCACGCCCTTTGACTGGAGGAGTTTCGTCGCGGCGATCGTGGTCGGCATGTTGGCGCCTTCGATGACGGCCATGACCTTGTTCGCGATAAGGTGCTCGGCGTCGGGGATATCGAGCTCGTTCTGTGTAGCGCACGGAAATGCGATATCCCCCGCCTCGCCCCAAGGTTTCGCATTCTTCACGAACTTCGCGCCGAACTTGTTGGCGTACTGCTTGATGCGGCCGCGCTTCACATTCTTCAGCTCTTTGATGAACGCGAGTTTCTCTTCGTTCATGCCGTTCTTGTCGTAGATGTATCCCGAGGAGTCGGACATGGTGAGCACCTTCGCGCCGAGGCGCAGGGCTTTCTCGGCGACATGCTGGGCGACATTCCCCGAGCCGGAAATGAGCACGGCCTTCCCTTTCAGAGTCTCGTTTTTGCGCGTAAGCATCTCCTCGGCGAAATAGACCGCGCCGTAACCCGTCGCCTCGGGGCGTACGAGCGAGCCCCCCCAGCCGAAACCCTTGCCCGTTAAGACGCCGCTAAACTCATTTTTTATTCGCTTGTACTGGCCGAACAAAAAGCCGATCTCGCGACCGCCGACACCGATGTCTCCCGCGGGCACATCCGTATCCGGTCCGATATGGCGATAGAGCTCGGACATGAACGATTGGCAGAAGCGCATCACCTCTCCGTCGGATTTACCCTTGGGGTCGAAATCGCTCCCGCCTTTCCCGCCACCCATGGGAAGCGTGGTCAAGGCATTCTTGAACACCTGCTCGAAGCCGAGAAATTTCAATATGGAAAGATTGACCGAAGGGTGAAAGCGCAATCCCCCTTTGTACGGACCGATGGCGCTTGAGAATTGGATGCGGTAGCCGCGATTGATCTCGACCCCACCGGCATCATTCACCCACGGTACGCGGAAGATGACGGTGCGCTCCGGCTCCGTCATGCGCTCCAAGATACGCGCGGTCGTGTACGCTTTGTTTCCTGCGATGAACGGAAGTACCGTCTCGGCGACCTCGCGAACCGCCTGATGGAATTCCGGCTCGTTCGGGTCGCGGCGTTTCACGGCCTCCATGAATTGGTCGACTTTGGTTGGTGCGGGCATAACTGAATCATTGTAGCACTTTTCCTGTGCTGTGGGCGGCCAACTTCCTCAAGGTCAGAGCAGTAACTTCTTCAAGGTTCGACCTTAAACCCAAATTCTCAAGGTCGAACCTTAACTGCTCTCGTCTTGGGCCGTCTAGGACTCACCTCAAAAATCGACGTCGCAAATAACTACGCGCGGGGTGAGGCGAGGACCTCACGGACGATGGCGATGATCTCGTCCAGCGTATAGTTCGCCTTGATGAGGAAGCGGTCGGCGCCTGCCACCTTCGCTTTCTCCACGTCCTCGGTCTGGCCGAAGTTGGAGAGCATGATGACGCGTGCGTTCGCAAGCGCAGGATTCGCGCGAACGCGCTTTAAGACCTCGAAACCGTCGATGCCGGGGAGAAGAATGTCGAGGAGAATGGCGTCGGGTATCGTCTTTTCCGCCGACTGGATCCCCTGCTCGCCGTCCATCGCCGAGGTCACGTCGAGACCGTCTTTGATTAACTTCTGCACCGCCAACTCGCGGAGGAACTTGTCATCCTCGATGATGAGGAGTTTGGTTTTTACATTGGCGTCAGGCATGGCAAAAGTATAACATAAACCCACTCTGGGGAGATGGGGCGGCCAACCCCCGTGGCTTTGCACGGGGCAAGTAACTCCAAGGTCTCACCTCTCCGCAGACTAGAGGAGAGACCTTAGGCCGCCCACCCCTCAAACTAATTCCGAGGTCTCACCTTCAGTTCAAAATTCTCAAGGAGGGGCCCAGAAATACAAGGTCGGACCTTAAGAATCAATCCCCAAGGTCCGACCTTGTATTTCAGGAGTCACCTTGGATACGCCGTCTGGACCGCTCTATGGGACGGCGGGAAGCGTGACGTGGAAGGTCGTCCCCTTTCCCTCAACGCTCTCGAACCAGATCTTCCCGCCGTGACGTCGAACGACGCTTTGCGCGATAAAGAGCCCGAGGCCCGAGCCGTCGGTCTCCGTCGCGATGGCGTTCCGCGCACGGAAGAACCGCGCAAAGATCTTGTTCTTTGCTTCATCAGGAATACCGATGCCGTCATCTTCGACCCAAAAGTGAAGCCCGCCTCCCTCCTCACTAACGCCCACGGTGACCAGACCTCCTTGCTTCGTATACTTGACCGCATTATCCATGACATTCTGGAGCACGTCGCGCATCTTCTCGGGGTCGAGTTTGATCTTGGGGAGCG
>MHLS01000029.1:0-5905 GCA_001819095.1 Candidatus Lloydbacteria bacterium RIFCSPLOWO2_02_FULL_54_12 | reverse complement strand
ACTCCAGGCGGTCGACGGCGAGCATGTCGTTGATCAAAGCGACCATCCGCTCGTTCGACTCGAAGCCTTTGGAGAGAAGGTCGTGCTGTTCTTTGCTCACCTTGCCGCTGTCGCCGTCCAAGAGCATCTTCAAGGTCCACTTGATGCCGGAAAGCGGCGTGCGCAACTGGTGGGCGACAACCGAGATAATCTCGGACTTCATGCGGTCGAACTGTTTCAACTGCTCGTTCGCGCTCGTGAGTTCAAGGTCGCGGCGCACGAGGAGCTTCGCGCTCTGGTCGAATTCGTCGGTGAGTTTCTGGAGCCGCTTCACCTGCTCCTGCCCTTTCGCTATCTCGCCCGTCAAAAGGAGATCGCGGCGCTTCATCATGCGGGAAAAGAATCCGCCAAAAAATCCGACGAGGATGTACGCGAGAAAGACCGCACCGCCCGACAGAGAGAGCGCAACCGAGGGAAGTCCGGCGCCGCCGTCCCCCATGACTGTCGCGCTCAAAAAGAGGATGGCGGAAAGAACGGAGACGCAGATGATGCCCGCGAAGCCGAACACGAGCATTGCAAGGACAATGGGGACAAGGAAGAATGTCTGGGCGATACTTGCGGCGGGACCGGTGATAAAGAGCGCAAGCGCAAAAAAGAAAAGGAGGTCAAGGCCGATCTGCACGACGTTCAGCCGATGCACCTTCCGAAGCGGGTCGGGGCCGGCGGAGAAGCGCCGCAAAAGATACGAAAGGGTGATATTAAGCGGGAGAACGAAGACGAGAAGGGCGGCCGGCGCGAACTTTATTCCGAGGAGAGTCGCGCTCTCGGCGCCGAGAAGAAGCGCGAGAAGGAGGGCAAGCGGCGCGTAATACCACCGCGCGGAGACGATCCAGCGCGCAGATTGTGCGAGAGTTTCGTGATTGGTCGTTGGGTGCATGCCGTTTTCCTTCATGGTACGCGAGTTCTCCGCTATTCGGCAATAGCCCAGATGAGTATCGAACCGTTATGAAAGAGCGCTTCGCCCACCGTGCCTCCGTCGATCTCGGCATAACCGTAATAACCGGCGATCGGCACATCGCGCCCGAGGATGCGCTGGACTATCTCGACCTCCTCGTCGGCGCGCCGTCCGAGCATCCGCTTGCGCGACACCGAATCGATCATGATGATGGCTTTCGGCTTTCTCCCCTCGAGGCGCTTCGCTACTTCCGTCGCCGCTTTTTCCACCGTTTCGAGCCCGCGCGCCGTGTCGGAGATCATGAGGCGCGTCTCCGTGCCGAACGGAATTGCCGAGGTGAAGGTGATCGCACCGTTGTCCGAAAACAAGGTCGGGTCGCGCAGGAGCACTTCGTCGGACCCCGGAAGAAGAATGCCGAGCGGATAGGAAACGGCGAGCGCCGGAAGGGTCCCCTCGCGGAGTTCTTTGAAGTATTCTGGACCGAAATACTCTTCGTAAATAGCGGAAGCGCGCTTGCCGTCCAGACTCGCAAGACCACGCCCCTCGGTCTTCGTGACAAGCCATGCGCGCCCGACGGGGAGAAAGCCGTGCATGGCAACGCCGACGGCGCGATGCAATCCGGAGAGTCCCAATCCGACGATCGCACCCGTCTCCGCTTTTCCGTCGAAATACTGAAAGGTCCTGCGGAAAGCAAGGTCGTCGCCTGCCGCGCCGCCCCAGATCGGATAGTTGTGTCCCAGTTCGTTGCGAAGACCCTGCACGGCGGCATCGCCGTCCCCCGAAACAATATCGAGAAAAACGAGCGCGGAACTTGCCGAGGCCGGCATCACTCCTTGGCGCAGGACCTTTCCGCATTCCACTCCGGCACCCGCTGGGTTCGCCGAGACGCCGCCCCCCCGTCCGGCGGAGAATTTGAGCTTATCGGAAGCGAGCGCCATCACCACGACACTTTGCTCGGTGGCAAAGCCTTCGCTCGAGATCTCGCCCGAAGTCGAACAGCCGACCAGAAGCGTCTCCGGCGCCGCCGATGCGACACCTTCGATCAATTTGGTCTGGTTAAATTTTGTTGAACCGAAGACAATGAGCGCATCGGCTTTCTTCCCCGGCATCTCATTCAGTGCCTGCTTGCATGCGCTCCTTCCCGCGCTGTGCGCATCACTTCCTTTTCCGACACCGACACTTGCGGCAATCATAATGCATCAGTATACCCCAAAAAAGACCGCTCCGAGAGCGATTTCGCTTGCTGAAAGGTGAACTTAAAAAATACAAGGTCGGACCTTAGGAGTCGATTCTTCAAGGTCCGACCTTGTATTTTTACTTCGGAGACACTGCGCAAAGTACGAGGTCCGACCTTGGGGAAACTGCTTTAAGGTCGGACCTCGTACTTTTAGACTTAAGTTTTTGCTCTATTAACGCCGTTTGCGGGGGCGTTTTTCCGCGTTGGGGTGAAGTGGTTCACCCTTCAAGAGCGCTATCTCGTCGCGCAAAAGTGCGGCGGTCTCGAAGTCGAGCTCCTTCGCCGCCGCCGTCATCTCTTTCTCCTTCTGGCGGATGAGTTTCGCGGGGTCTTTCGCGAACTTCGTCTGGTCGATGAGATAGAGCTCTTTCAATGCCTTATCGTGCGACGACTGGAGTTCCTCGGTGATGTCCTTGATCTTCTTTTTGATACTCTGCGGAGTGATCCCATGGACACGGTTATATTCGACTTGTACGGCTCGCCTTCGATTCGTCTCTCCTATCGCGGCCGCGAGCGATCCGGTCGACACGTCGGCATAGAGGAGTACGCGACCGAGAACGTTGCGTGCGGCGCGTCCTATCGTCTGGATAAGCGATGTTTCCGAGCGGAGAAACCCCTCTTTGTCGGCGTCGAGAATTGCGACCAAGGAGACCTCGGGGAGATCGAGCCCTTCGCGGAGCAAGTTCACGCCGACGAGACAGTCAAAAGTGCCCTTTCTGAATTCCGTGAGGATCTTGATGCGGTCGATCGTTTTGACGTCGCTGTGGAGATATTCGGCCTTCACTTTCTTCTCCTTGAGATATGCCGCGAGGTCCTCGGCCATTTTCTTCGTCAACGTAGTCACCAAAATACGCCCGCCGTTTTTCACTGTGACCGTCGCCTCATTAATGAAGTCAGCAATTTGTCCGGGATAGTTCCCTTTTTGCACTATTGGCCTTACGTCGATCTCGGGGTCGACAAGTCCGGTCGGGCGTATCACCTGCTCGACCGTGGCCTCGCTCACTTCCCGCTCGAAGTCGGCCGGTGTCGCCGAGGTGAAGAGTACCTGCCCCACACGCACGCCCCATTCGTCGAATTTGAGCGGCCGATTGTCGCATGCGGAAGGAAGGCGGAAGCCGTGCTCGACCAAGGTCTTCTTGCGCGACTGATCGCCCGCATACATCCCGCGCAACTGGGGAACAGTGACGTGCGACTCATCGATGACGGTGAGAAAGTCCGGGCTTCCGTCCTTCGCGTGGGGAAAGTATGAAAGCAGTGTCTCGGGGGGCTCGCCGGGCGCTTTCCCCGAGAAATGGCGCGAGTAATTCTCGATGCCGCTACAGTAGCCGACCTCCTCGATCATGGCGATGTCGTACTTGGTGCGGCGCTTCAGACGTTCCGCCTCGAGCAATTTCTTCTCTTTATCGAATGCCTTGAGTTGCGCTCCCAGTTCGATGCGAATGTCCGCCACGGCGCGTTTGCGCTCGTCTTCCGGCGTGATGAAATGTTTTGCGGGAAAGAAGAAGCAGGCCTTCTCGTTCCCGATGATGGCGCGCGTGATCGGGTCGATCTTCATGATCGATTCGATGGTCGACCCCGAGAAGGTGAGCTGGTAGATCATCACCTCACCCGTCGGCATGACCTCAAGGGTGTTCCCGACACCGCGGAACGTGCCGGGGCGCAGATCCGCATTCGTGCGGTCAAAATAGACATTCACGAGTTTCCTGATGACCTCATTCCTCGAGATACCGTCGCCCAAGGCAAGTTTGAGATTTACTTTGAGATATTCGTCGGGGGAACCCAAGCCGTAGATGCAGGAGACCGACGCGACGATGATGACGTCGGGGCGCGACAAAAGGGCCTGCGTCGACGCATGACGCAAGCGGTCGATCTCTTCGTTGATCTGCGCGTCCTTCTCTATATAGGTGTCCGTCGTGGGGAGATATGCTTCGGGCTGGTAGTAATCGTAATACGAGACGAAATAGTGGACCGCGTTCTCGGGGAAAAACGAGCGATACTCCTGCGCGAGCTGGGCGGCAAGCGTTTTGTTGTGCGCGATGACGAGGGTCGGCTTTTGCACATGCTGGATGACATTGGCAACCGTAAATGTTTTCCCCGAACCGGTAACACCAAGAAGTGTTTGGTAGCGCATCCCCTTTTGGAGGCCATCAGTGAGTTGTTTTATCGCCTCCGGTTGATCTCCAGCAGGAAGCCAGTCACTTTTGAGTTTGAATCCGGACATGTTGACAGAGTATATTCCCTGTGCTAGAAAATGGCAAGGTGCTCAACTCTTGGGAGAGAAGACAGATGAACGGGTTCGGAAAACGAATAGCGGTAGTAGCGGTCGGCGCAATCCTGATCGGTGTCGTGAACAGCATGCTCGGCGTCGAGTACTCGGCGGCGGTCACCGGCAACTTGCTCGCCGGCTATTTCCTCGGAAGGGTCGTCGGCTTCATCAAGTAGATGGCCGACCGAAAACGTCAGTGCTAGAAAATCCGTCTCAAAGATCAAAGGCCGCCTGTCCGACATGGACCGGCGGAATTTTTTGTGAGATTGACTTACGAAGATAAAAAGGTATTTTTCATTAGAGAGCTTGAGCAAGAGGTGCGTATGCTCTCAACACGATTGGTAACACGACGGCTTGTTCTCCGCCCGCTTTTGCTTCGTGATGCAAAGGACGTGCAAGCGCTTGCGGGAGATATCCGTGTCGCCGACACGACCCTCCTCATCCCCCACCCCTACGCGGATGGTCTGGCGGAGCAGTGGATAAAAAGGACTAGACGGACATTCAAAAAGGGCGACTCGTTCGCGTTCGCAATCCTCGCGCGTACGGACGACGGCGAAGCGGAGGAGTCCTTCATCGGATGCATGAGCCTCGCAATAGACAAGACACACAACGCGGCGGAGCTCGGCTACTGGATCGGGTATCCGTATTGGAACCAAGGATTCGCCACGGAGGCCGGCCGCGCAGTCATCCGCTTTGGACTGGAGGTGCTTGGGCTCGAGCGTATCGCCGCCACCCACCTTTCGCGGAATCCCGCTTCCGGATGTGTGATGAAAAAGATCGGGATGATGCACGTCGGTCGTCTACGACGATCGATACAAAAGAACGGCGTCTTTGAAGACCGCGAGCTCTACGAGATCATCCGGAGCGACTACCTCGGCTTTAATGTACCGTAGCGCGAAAGCATTTCCTGTTTGTATTCCAAGAACCGCCCGTCAAGAATCGACTGGCGGATTTTTTTATGCCAAAACGCTTGACAAGTTAGTGCAAAGGAGTAGTCTATACCAAGTTTCTTCCAACATGGAATCAATGTCATGAAAAGAGTCGCGGTGAGTCAGGTGGCTATGGTGTGTGGTGGTCTCATTTTGGCCGTGAGCATCGCGGGTATCTTGGGTCTTGAGATTACGCATTCGGTGCACATGACCGTCTTTACGTTGCTTGTTTTTGCGATGGGAATGCTTGTCGGATGGATCTGCACGAAAACACCTAACGCCGAGCACGGGTTGCCCGAAAAACCGCAAGACAGTTCGGGGTCTCGGCCGTAATATCGAGCCAAAAATTCTGTTTTGTGGGAATCAAACCGTCCGTCCAGTATCGACCGGCGGACCTGTCCCGTAGTAGCGCGCTTACGGGATTTTTAATTTCCCGAAATTAGGGATAATACCCAAAATCACCGGTTTGTTTTGAATGTTTCACCTTGCCACTGAGCCATAAAACAGATATTTTCTAGGTATATGTCTAAAAAACAGGC